>NZ_BAAGUS010000001.1:0-3465 GCF_054781275.1 Nocardioides ginkgobilobae
CGACTGCTCAAGCGAGCAATCGCACGCGAGATGTTCAAGCAGCTGACCCGTCCACACCAGGACCTCGGCGTCCACGATCTGCGCCCAGCCCGACAAGCCAAGAACATCACCATCGGCGCGGCCGCCGTCGCACTCGGACTTGCCCCGGTGACCATCAGCCGCACAGAACGCGGCCAGTTCGTCACCCCCGAGGTCGTCAGCCGCTACCGAGCATGGCTCGCGACCGCTTGACCAGACATAGGAGCTTCATTCCGAGACGCTCAGGACCGCTGTCCACAAGGGATCTGAGCATCGAGACCGGACCGTGACCGACCGGCCCGACCCGGCCCGGCTGTCCACAGGCTGCTTGTCGGCGTGCGGGGTTTCGAGACGGCGCTGGCGCGCCTCCTCAACCGCCGAACCCATGTCGCTGGCGCGCCTCCTCAATCGACAGGTGCCACTCGGCCAGGAACTGGTGTCAGCCCCCAGCACCTCGGCTCCTAGGATTCTCCCCATGACCGAGACCACGCAGCAGGCCCCCGACCCGACGAGCACGGACACCCGTGCCGTCGAGGTACCGGACAAGCCCGCGCTCGAGGGTCTCGAGACGACCTGGGCGCAGCGCTGGAAGGAGCAGGGCACCTACGCCTTCGACCGCACCCAGCCCCGGGAGAACGTCTACTCCATCGACACCCCGCCGCCGACGGTCAGCGGGTCGCTGCACGTGGGCCACGTCTTCTCCTACACCCACACCGACCTCATCGCCCGCTTCCAGCGGATGAGCGGGAAGTCGGTCTTCTACCCGATGGGCTGGGACGACAACGGCCTGCCCACCGAGCGCCGCGTCCAGAACTACTTCGGTGTGCGGTGCGACCCCTCGCTGCCCTACGACCCCGACTTCACCCCGCCGGAGAAGCCGGGCCCGAAGAAGCAGGTCCCGATCAGCCGGCCGAACTTCGTGGCGCTGTGCGAGCAGCTGGTCGAGCAGGACGAGCAGGTCTTCGAGTCGCTGTGGCGCACGCTCGGCCTCTCCGTGGACTGGGACCAGCAGTACACGACGATCGGCAAGAAGGCCCAGGCCGTCAGCCAGCGCGCGTTCCTGCGCAACGTCGCCCGCGGCGAGGCCTACCTCCAGGAAGCGCCTACCCTCTGGGACGTCACCTTCCAGACCGCCGTGGCCCAGGCCGAGCTCGAGGCCAGGGAGTACGCCGGCGCTTACCACCGCGTCGCCTACCACCGCCCTGACGGCACCCCGGTCCACATCGAGACCACCCGTCCCGAGTTGATCCCCTCGGTGGTGGCGCTCATCGCCCACCCCGACGACGAGCGCTACCAGCCGCTCTTCGGCACCACCGTGACCTCCCCGGTCTTCGGCGTCGAGGTGCCCGTCGTGGCGCACCCGGCCGCGGAGATGGACAAGGGCGCGGGCATCGCCATGTGCTGCACCTTCGGTGACCTCACCGACGTCACCTGGTGGCGCGAGCTGCAGCTGCCGGTGCGCACCGTGATCCAGCGCGACGGCAGGCTCGCCCGCGAGACGCCCGAGTGGCTGTCCTCGGAGCAGGCGTCCGCGGCGTACGAGCGCATGGCCGGCAAGACCGTCTTCTCGGCCCGCGAAGAGATGGTCGCGATGCTGCGCGAGAGCGGCGACCTCGACGGCGAGCCCAAGCCCACGCAGCGCATGGCGAACTTCTACGAGCGCGGTGACAAGCCGCTGGAGATCGTCTCGACCCGCCAGTGGTACATCCGCAACGGCGGCCGCGACGCCGGGCTGCGCCAGGAACTGATCGAGGACGGTGGCCAGATCACCTGGCTGCCGGCCCACATGCAGCACCGCTACGACAACTGGGTGGGCGGCCTCAACGGTGACTGGCTGATCTCGCGTCAGCGCTTCTTCGGCATCCCGTTCCCGGTCTGGTACCCCCTCGACGCCGAGGGCGAGCCGGACTACGACCACCCGCTGCTGCCCCGTGAGGAGCAGCTGCCCGTCGACCCATCGACCGACGCCCCGAGCGGGTACGACGAGGCGCAGCGCGGCAAGCCGGGCGGCTTCATCGGCGACCCCGACGTGATGGACACCTGGGCCACCTCCTCGCTGACCCCGCACATCGCGGGTGGCTGGGAGAGCGACCCCGACCTGTTCGAGCGGGTCTTCCCGATGGACCTGTGCACCCAGGGCCACGACATCATCCGCACCTGGCTCTTCGGCCGGGTCGTGCGCTCCCACTTCGAGCACGGCCAGGTCCCGTGGAGCCACGCCATGCTGTCGGGCTGGATCCTCGACCCCGACCGCAAGAAGATGTCGAAGTCCAAGGGCAACGTGGTCGTCCCGACCGAGATCCTGGAGAAGTTCGGCGCCGACGCCGTGCGCTGGCGCGCCGCGATGGCCCGCCCCGGACTGGACTCCCCCTTCGACGAGACCCAGATGAAGGTCGGTCGCCGACTGGCGATGAAGGTGCTCAACGCCTCCAAGTTCGTCCTCGGCAACGTCGGTGCCACCAAGACCAACGCCTACGCCGTCTCCGAGCCGGTCGACTGCGCCCTGCTCGGGCGGCTCGCGCTGGTCGTGCGGCGCGCCACCGAGGCGTTCGAGGCCTACGACTACACCACCGCCCTCGAGGTCACGGAGAAGTTCTTCTGGGAGTTCTGCGACGACTACCTCGAGCTGGTCAAGGAGCGCGCCTACGACGAGGAGGGCGGTGAGGCGACCGCCTCGGCCAAGGCCGCCCTCGCGATCGCGCTCGAGGTCCAGCTGCGGCTGCTCGCGCCGTTCCTGCCCTACGTGACCGAGGAGGTCTGGTCGTGGTGGCAGGAGGGCTCGATCCACCACGCCGCCTGGCCCACCGAGCTGGACCTGGGCTCCGCCGCTGCCGCCGACCCGTCGGTGCTGGACGCCGTCGCTGCCGCCCTGATCGGCATCCGCGGCGCGAAGTCGCAGGCCAAGGCCAGCATGAAGACCCCCCTGTCCCGGGTGGAGGTCAGCGGACCTGCCGCCGTGGTCGAGGCTGCCGAGCGGGCCGCCTCCGACCTGCGCCGCAGCGGCAAGATCACCGGCGACCTGGTCTTCACCGCCACCGAGGACGGCGAGCTCCGGGTCGAGGCCGAGATCGCCCCGGCTGCCGAGTAGCCGCTCGGCGCTGCTCCGCGCGAGGGCCCCGGTCGACATCGTCGACCGGGGCCCTTCCGCGTCGTACGCCGGGTGGGCGGGGTGGCGTCAGCGGCGGGGGCCGCCCTTGCCCTTCCCGTTGCCGTTGCCGTTGCCGCCGGCGTTGCCGTTGCCGTTCCCGTTGCCGCCGGCGTTGCCGTTGCCGTTCCCGCCGGCGTTGCCGTTGCCGTTGCCGCCGGCGTTGCCGTTGCCGTTGCCGCCGGCGTTGCCGTTGCCGCCGGCGTTGCCGTTCCCGTTGCCGCCGGCGTTGCCGTTGCCGTTGCCGCCGGCGTTGCCGTTGCCGTTGCCGCCGGCGTTGCCGTTGCCGTTCCCGCCGGCGT
>NZ_BAAGUS010000001.1:3561-276422 GCF_054781275.1 Nocardioides ginkgobilobae
CAGTTGCCGTTGCCGTTCCCGCCAGCGTTGCCGTTGCCGTTCCCGCCAGCGTTGCCGTTGCCGTTCCCGCCAGCGTTGCCGTTGCCGTTCCCGCCAGCGTTGCCGTTGCCGTTCCCGCCAGCGTTGCCGTTGCCGTTCCCGCCAGCGTTGCCGTTCCCGTTGCCTCCCGGCTGCCCCGGCTGCCCGGGCTGCCCCGGCTGCTCGGGCTGCCCCGGCTGCTCGGGCTGCCCCGGCTGCTGGGGCTGCCCGCCGCCGCCCGGCCCCGACGTACCGCCCGGCTCGATGCCGGCCCCGCCGCCCTGACCGGACGGCTCCTTACCGCCGCCCGGCCCGGCGTCACCACCGCCGGGGCGACCGGCCGAACCACCCGAGGGCGCGCCAGCACCGCTCGACGAGGGCGGGGCGAGCGGCACGGGGACCTGTCCACGCACCGCCACAGGCGTGCGCGCGGGAAGCGGGAGCCGGGCCTCGGGGCGGAGCGACCGACCGGCCTGCACGGCGCGCAGCGGAAGATCGTCGTCATCGTCGGCCAGGTCGGCGCCGATGGAGAAGAGCCAGCGCGGGAGCGGGTTGAGGACGTTCCCAACACTGTCGACACGGATGCCGGTGGCGACCACGAGCGAGGCCGCCACGGTCACCAGCACGAAGGCCAGCAGGGACGGCCGGTGCTCGGCCTGTCGTAGCTCCGACAAGAGCCCCGACGGCTCGTCCTTCATCATCCACGCCCCCACGTGCCGAGACCAACGTGGGCATCCTGCCCCGTCCCGGGGCTCGGTACCCACGTAGCGGGCTCAGGTCCGGGAGTGGACTAGACAGATGGCATGCCCTGAGCAGCCGTCAGCGGCGCTTCGCCCCGCCCTTGCCCTTGCCCTTCGCGTGACCAGGCGGGGTAGCGGGGCCGTCCTTCTTCTTCACCTGTCCGGGAGCCTGCTCGCGCCCCTTGCCCTGGCTGGCCCCCTTGCCGGGACCGCCCGCTCCGGCCCCGCCGGAGACAGAGATCTTGTCCGGCCCGGCGCTGCCCTTCCCAGGCTTGCGACCGTTGCCGTTCGCAGCACCGTTGCCGTTCGCCGCACCGTTGCCGTTCGCAGCACCGTTGCTGTTCGCCGCACCGTTGCTGTTCGCCGCACCGTTGCTGTTCGCCGCACCGTTGCTGTTCGCCGCACCGTTGCCGTTGCCGTTGGCCGGACCGGCGCCTCCGCCGTTGCCCCCACGGTCCTTGCCCTTGCCCTTCGCTCCGCCCTTGCCCTGGTCGCCGCCGGGACCCTTGCCCTGTGCCGGGGCGGCAGAACCGTGCCCCTCGCGGGGTCCCGAGGAGGCCGGCGCGCCGGTGGCGGGCGCGACGGGAGCGGGGCTCGCCTCCGGCTGCGTGGTCGGAGCGGGGGTGACCGAGTCCTCGGGCTCGAGCTCGCTGCCGGCCTGGACGGCTCGCAGCGCGGGCTCCTCCTCGAGGATCAGGTCCTGGCCGAGGGTGAAGACCAGGGAGGGCAGCGGGTTCAGCACGCCGCCGACCGTGTCCAGACGGATGCCGGTGGCGACCACCAGGGAGCAGACGATGGCCACGAGGCTGAAGGCCAGCAGCGAGCGCCGGTGCTCGGGCGCGCGCAGCTCGGTGAGCAGCCTGGTCGGCTTCTCCTCCATGCCTGCGCTCCCTTGGTCCCGAGTGACTCCAGGAGATTCTCCCCCGCAAGGGTCCTCACGAGGAAACGCCAGCGGCCGGTTGACCCGGTCAGGCCACAGAATGACCCAGATGGGTCATGCGTTGTGACCCACCCGGGCTATGCGTCGGGGTGCGCGCCCCCTACGAGCGGGCGTCCTGCCCCACGGCCCTGCCGGAGCAGGTCAGGCCGGAGCAGGTCAGGCCGACTTCCGCTTCTTGGCCTCGGCCTCGCGCGGGACCAGCTGCGGCGGCTCGTCACCGGCTACCGCAGCCCCGGTCACGACCACCTTCGAGACATCGCCGCGCGAGGGGACGTCGTACATCACCTGCAGCAGCACCTCCTCGATGATCGCGCGGAGCCCACGCGCGCCGGTGCCGCGCTCCATCGCCTTGTCGGCGATGGCGTCGATGGCCTCACTGGTGAACTCCAGCTCGACACCGTCGAGCTCGAAGAGCTTCTGGTACTGCTTGACCAGCGCGTTGCGCGGCTCCGTGAGGATCTGCACCAGCGCCGGCCGGTCCAGCTTGGAGACGCTCGCGATGAGCGGCAGTCGCCCGATGAACTCGGGGATCAGGCCGAACTTGGTCAGGTCCTCGGGGCGCACCTGTGCGAGCAGGTCGTCCTCGGAGTGGTCGGCCTGCGAGTGGACCTCGGCGGTGAACCCGAGGGTCTTCTTGCCCACGCGCTGCTCGATGATGTGCTCGAGCCCCGCGAAGGCACCGCCCACCACGAACAGGATGTTGGTGGTGTCGATCTGGATGAACTCCTGGTGCGGGTGCTTGCGCCCGCCCTGCGGGGGGACCGAGGCGGTCGTGCCCTCGATGATCTTCAGCAGCGCCTGCTGCACGCCCTCGCCGGAGACGTCGCGGGTGATCGAGGGGTTCTCCGCCTTGCGGGCCACCTTGTCGATCTCGTCGATGTAGATGATGCCGGTCTCGGCCTTCTTGACGTCGTAGTCGGCGGCCTGGATCAGCTTGAGCAGGATGTTCTCGACGTCCTCACCGACGTAACCGGCCTCGGTCAGCGCGGTCGCGTCGGCGATGGCGAACGGGACGTTGAGCATGCGCGCCAGGGTCTGGGCGAGGTAGGTCTTGCCGCAGCCGGTGGGGCCGATGACCAGGATGTTGGACTTGGCGACCTCGACCTGCTCGTCCTTGGAGTGCTTGCCGCTGACCGGCTGCAGCCCCGCCTGGACGCGCTTGTAGTGGTTGTAGACCGCCACGGCGAGCGACTTCTTCGCCTGCTCCTGCCCGATGACGTAGGAGTTGAGGAACTCGAAGATCTCGCGGGGCTTGGGGAGCTCGTCGAGGCTGACCTCGGCGCCCTCGCTCAGCTCCTCCTCGATGATCTCGTTGCACAGGTCGATGCACTCGTCGCAGATGTAGACGCCGGGACCGGCGATGAGCTTCTTGACCTGCTTCTGCGACTTGCCGCAGAACGAGCACTTCAACAGGTCGCCGCCGTCACCGATCCGTGCCACCGCGGTCATCCTCCCTGTGCGTCCCGGCCGAGGTGGCCGGGGCGTCTCCTGCTTGCTTCGAGCTGTCGTGCTGAGTGGGTGCTGCTGGTCCTGCTGGGTGGCGTCCCGGTGCGCTGTCGGCGCTCGGTCCGGCCACCGGCCCGCCGTCCGGGCCGATCTTCTGACGGTACCCCTCCCCACCCCCCAGGGAGGTGGGGACACGAGCACTCGTCGTCAGATCGGCCCCGGGCCGGTCATCCTGAGGTGCGGCTCACGCGAGTGCCGGGGTCTTGAGGGACTCCAGCACCGAGTCGATGAGGCCGTACTCCACCGCCTGGGCGGCCGTGAGGATCTTGTCGCGCTCGATGTCGCGGCTGACCTCCTCGATCGGCCGGCCGGTGTGGTCGCTGATCATCTTCTCCAGCAGCTCGCGCATGCGGATGATCTCGTTGGCCTGGATCTCGATGTCGGAGGTCTGGCCGAAGGTGCCCTCGGTGTAGGGCTGGTGGATCAGCACGCGGCTGTTGGGCAGCCCCATCCGCTTGCCGGGCGTGCCGGCGGCGAGGAGGATCGCAGCAGCGGAGGCCGCCTGCCCCAGGCACACGGTGCGGACGTCGGGCTTGATGAAGTTGATCGTGTCGTAGATCGCGGTCAGCGCGGTGAAGGAGCCACCGGGGCTGTTGATGTAGATGCTGATCTCCTGGTCGGGGTTCATCGACTGCAGGCACAGCAGCTGGGCGATCACGGCGTTCGCGACGTCGTCGGAGATCGGCGTCCCGAGGTAGATGATGCGCTCCTCGAAGAGCTTGGCGTAGGGGTCGATGCGGCGGATGCCGTACGACGTCCGCTCCTCCCACTGGGGGATGTAGTAGTTCATCGCTCGGAGCCTCTCGTCACTTGGTGTGGGCCGGACGGCCCTCGTCGGCGGCCTCGCGGGCGCTGCGGATGACCTTGTCGACCAGGCCGTACTCCAGCGCCTGGTCGGCGGTGAACCAGCGGTCGCGGTCGGCGTCGGCGGTGACCTGCTCGACGCTCTGGCCGGTGTGCTCGGAGATGAGCTCGAGCAGCACCTTCTTGATGTGCAGCGACTGCTGGGCCTGGATCTTGATGTCGGAGGCCGAGCCGCCCATGCCCGAGGAGGGCTGGTGCATCATGATCCGCGCGTGCGGCAGGGCGTAGCGCTTGCCCTTCGCGCCGGCGCAGAGGAGGAACTGGCCCATCGAGGCGGCCAGTCCCATGCCCACGGTCGCGACGTCGTTGGGGATGTAGTTCATCGTGTCGTAGATCGCCATGCCGGCGTCGACCGAGCCGCCGGGGCTGTTGATGTGCAGGAAGATGTCGGCCTCGGGGTCCTCCGCGGACAGCAGCAGGAGCTGGGCGCAGATCGCGTTGGCGTTCTGGTCGCGCACCTCGGAGCCGAGGAACACGATGCGCTCGCGCAGCAGTCGCTGGTAGATGTGGTCGTCGAGGACGCCCAGGGACGCGGCGCCGCCCATGGTGGGCAGGTGCTCGGCGCCGCGGTCGGCGGAAGCGGGGTTCGAGTTCACGTCAGCGACACTAGCCCGTGCGGCGGACACTTCCACGGACAACCGGGTCCTGTTCGCCGACAGCGGATTTTGCCGCGGCCGCTCCCCCGGCGGCCGCACACGTGGTGGGACGGCGGGGCGGGACGGCGGGCGGGACGGCGGTGCGACTGCGTGCCGTGACGGCCGGCCACCGGCGTACGGGCGTCAGGCCAGCCAGCGCTCGAGGGCGGCGTGCACGTCGGGGTGGTTGAGCAGCCCGAAGTGGTCGGTGCGCCCCACGTGCAGGACCTCGGCGCCGGGGAAGAGCGTGCGCCCCCGCCGGTCGCGGCCGTACGCCGAGCGCGGCCGCACCAGCAGGTCGCCGACCACGTTCCCCACCGGGTGCCGCTCGGAGGCGGTCAGCGTGGCCGAGACCAGCCGGTAGCGGGCGTGCGGCAACGGCGGGACGTCCTCGGCCAGCCCCGCCACGAGGTCGTGGACGCCCTGGGAGCGCCAGTCCAGGAGCCGGCCGAAGGCGGCGGTCTCCGGGAGCAGCCCGAGGCCGCGGCTGCCGTGCCCGATCCCCCAGGCGATGGGCGCACCGAGGTGCGGCGTCCCCAGGGTGACGACGTCGGACACCTTCGCGGTCCACGGCTCCTCCACCTTCGCGGCGACCGCCCCGGCCGCGCGCATCACCAGACCGCCCAGGGAGTGCCCGACCAGCGCGATCCGCGTCACCGGCACGGGCCAGTGCTCCACGACCTGCTGCAGCAGGCCGGTCAGCGCGGCGCCGTTCTCCCGCAACGGCAGGCCGGTGTTGGCGCGCAGCAGGAGCGGGGTCCACCCGCGCTCGGCCAGCGCCTCGGGGTACGTCGGACCGGCGGTCTCGCGGCGGCGCCACCAGTAGGACTCGTTCTCGCACAGGCCGTGGAGGAAGACGACCAGGCGACCGCTGGCCTCGGGGTAGGCGGCCGCGAGCGCGGCCGGCTCCGGCGCGACGTCGCGGCCGTCGAGGCGCAGCGCCATCGGGATCGCCATCTGCGGTCGCTCCCGCAGCAGCCGGTCACCGATCAGTCCGTTGACCGCGGAGGAGACGAAGCGACCCTCGCGGGAGTCCTCGAGCCGCGGGCCGACACCGGTCGCGGCCGCGCGGTCGAGGCCGGTCGAGGCGAGGCGCAGACCGCCGCCGAGCCCGGCGTACACCGCGCCGGCGATGCCGCGGTGGACCCGCTCGGGGATCGAGGCGCCCGTGGCGCCGGTCGCCCGCCGGCCCAGGCCGTGGACCCGGTCGACCCAGGCGGTGTGGGTGTCGCGGACGGTCTTGACGACGAGCTCGTCGGCGACCTCGCAGAGCAGCGAGGCGGCGTCGAGGACGGTGGGGCCGGGTGCGGTGGTCACCGCAGGATGGTACCCGTTCGGTGCACGGGTGTGCACTCGCTGCTCCGGACCGCGCACGCACCGCGGCCCGCCCGGAACGAGTCCGGACGGGCCGCGGCTGCTGACGTCGTACGCCGTGGGGCGCGGGAGGCTCAGGCCTCGGACTTCTCCTCGTCGCCGGAGTCGCCGGAGTCCGCGGCCGCCTCGTCGCCGGCCTCGGCGGTGGGCTCCTCGGCAGCCTCCTCGGCCGCCTCCTCCTCGCTCACGTCCATGATCGTGCCGTCGGGCTGCAGGCCCTTGAGCTCGACCACGTTGCCCGAGGCGTCCTTGACCACGGCGGACTCGACGATCGTCGCGAGCGCCTTGCCGCGCAGGATCTCCTGCACCAGGTCGGGGATGTGGTTGTGCTCGAACATGTGGTTGGCGAAGGACTGCGGGTCCTGGCCGGACTGCTGGGCGCGACGGACCAGGTGCTGGGAGAGCTCCTGCTGGTCGACGCCGAGCTCCTCCTTCTTGGCGATCTCGTCGAGGAGGAACTGCGCGGCGACCGCGTCGCGGACCCGGCGCTCGAGGTCGGCCTCGAACTCCTCCTGGGTCTGCTCCTCGTCCTCGAGGTACTTGGCCATGGTGATGCCGGCCATCGCGAGCTGCTGCTCGATGTTCTGGCGACGGGCGTTGAGCTCGTCGGTGACCAGCGACTCGGGCAGCGGGACGGAGACCTTCTCCAGCAGGGCCTCGAGCACGGCGTCGCGGGCGGCGGCGGCCTGCTCGAGGCGCTTGCCGTTGCCCAGGCGCACGCGCACGTCGGCGACGAGCTCGTCGGCGGTGTCGAACTCCGAGGCCAGCTGGGCGAACTCGTCGTCGAGCTCGGGGAGCTCCTGCTCCTGGACCTGGGTGACCTTGACGTGCACCTCGACGTCCTGGCCGACCAGGTCGCCGCCGACCAGCTGGCTGGCGAAGGTCTTCTCCTCGTCGGCGGACATGCCGACCAGGGCCTCGTCGAGGCCGTCGATCATGCCGCCGCGGCCGACCTGGTAGGAGGTGCCGCTGATCTCGGCGCCGTCGAGGACCTCGCCGTCCTGCATCGCCTTGAGGTCGATGACCACGAAGTCGCCGTCGGCGGCGGCGCGCTCGACGTCCTTGAGGGTGCCGAAGCGCTGGCGCAGCGCGTCGACCTGCTCCTGGACGTCCTCGTCGGTGACCTCGATGTCCTCGACGGAGGCCTCGAGGCCGTCGTACTCCGGCAGCTCGATGGTCGGCTTGACGTCGACCTCGGCGGTGAACTCGAGCAGGTCGTTGTCCTCGAGCCGGGTCACCTCGACCTCGGGCTGGGCCAGCGGCTCGAGGGAGTTCTCGCGCAGCGCCTCGACGTACTTCTTGGGCAGCACGTCGTTGATCGCCTGGTCGAGCACGACGCCGCGGCCGACCTGCTTGTCGATGACCATCGGCGGGACCTTGCCGCGGCGGAAGCCGGGGACGTTGATCTGCTGGGCGATGGCCTTGTACGCCGCGTCGAGGCTCGGCTTGAGCTCCTCGAAGGGCACCTCGATGGTCAGCTTGGCCCGGGTCGGGCTCAAGGTCTCGACGGCGCTCTTCACAGGTTTCTCCTCAGGGTGATGTCGGTCGTGCTGGTGCGGGTCGTGGCTCGGTGCTGCCGGGGTGCTGCGGGTGTCCTGGACTGTCGGGGCGACAGGACTCGAACCTGCGATCTCCTGCTCCCAAAGCAGGCGCGCTAGCCACTACGCTACGCCCCGCCAAGCGGGCGCCACCGGGTCGCGAACGACCCTGCGGATCCCCTTGGAGCGGATGACGGGAATCGAACCCGCGTAGCCAGTTTGGAAGACTGGGGCTCTACCATTGAGCTACATCCGCACGCACGAGGGCTCCGCCCCCGTGGACCCCCGGAACCGTGGTCGCGGGAGTGCCAGGCGACGAGACCCCTAGCCGTGGGAATCCTGCCACAGGCGGTCCACCGCCCCCCAAACGGGGCGCCTGCGCGGACGCGACCGCCTCTCGGCTACTTCCGGTGGACGACCACCATGGCCCGGTCGTCGTCGCGCGAGCCCAGCGCCTCCACGAGCCGCTCGGCCGACCCCACGACACCGGCGCGCAGCAGGCCCTCGGCCTGACCGAGCATCCGGTCCAGGCCCAGGTCCAGGTCGCGCTGCGGCTCCTCGACCATCCCGTCGGTGTAGAGCATGAGCGCGTCACCGGGCCGCAGCCGGCCCCGCGCGGTGGTGAACTCGGCGTACGGCAGCAGACCGAGGACCGCACCGGAGCTCTCCAGGACCGTCCAGCGCCCCGACCCGGCGGCGCGCAGCACCGCGGGCGGGTGGCCGGCCGAGCGGACCTCGAACTCCCCCGTGTCGACCCACAGCGTGAGGTGGATGGCGGTGGCGAAGCCCTCGGCCCAGTCCTGGCGCAGGAGGTAGTCGTTGGCCGAGGCCAGGAACATCTGCGGCGCGACGGAGCCGAGCATCCCGCCGAAGGCCCCGGAGAGCTGCAGCGCCCGGGTGCCGGCCTGGTCGCCCTTGCCGGAGACGTCGACGACCACCAGCTCCAGGCGGGCGTCGTCCTCGAGGTACGTCGCCACCACGAAGTCCCCCGCGAACCGGGTGCCCGAGGCCGACACGAGCGCCGACTCCAGGTGCCAGTCCGGCGGCAGGTCGGGGATCCGGCCCTGGCGCAGCAGCCGGTCGCGCAGGTCGACGAACATCGACTCGCCGGTGAACCCCGCGACGCCCAGGCGCGAGCGGCGGAAGGCGGTGACGAGGACGATCACGCACATGACGAACTGCACCGCGGCGGCGCCGGCGGTGCGCGGGCTGATGACCGGCTGGAGCAGCAGCGCGACCGTGACCATCCCGAGGATCGAGACCACGAACCAGGGCAGCTGGCGCGGGTTGAGCACCAGGCTCCCCAGCAGCAGCGGGATCATCAGGGCCGTGAACGGCACGTCCAGGGGGTACAGGGCGACGGCGACGACCACGAGCAGCGCGAGGGCGGTGAGCGCGATGACCGGGCGCTGGTCGGCCACCCGGCTGCGGGTCTTGGACGCGCGGTAGCGCCGGGCCGCGTCGACGCGGACCGGAGAAGGGGGCTCGCTGCCCACGCCCATGTCGCGGTCCTCTCGGCTGCGGCTCATCCTAGGGGTCCGGAGGTCGCGCGCGAGCGAAATCGGGGTTGGCAGCGGGGACACCAGAAGAGGTTGCGCTGCTGGAGCTCGGCGGTGCGCACCGACGCGCCGCAGACCAGGCACGGCTGTCCGTGGCGCCGGTAGACGTAGACCTCCCCTCCGTGGTCGTCGCGCCGCGGGGGACGACCCATCGCCTCGGGCGTGTGCGCGGGCCTGACGGTGTCGATCCGACCCGTCCGCACCCCGTCGGCCATCAGCACCACGAGGTCCTCCCACATCGCCCGCCACTGGCCCACCCGCAGGGTGCGCCCGGGTCGCTGGGGGTCGATCCGGTGCCGGAAGAGCAGCTCGGCGCGGTAGACGTTGCCCACGCCCGCGAGCACCGTCTGGTCCATCAGCAGCCCACCGATCGGCGCCCGGCTGCCCCGGATCCGCTCCCACGCACGGTCGGGGTCGGCATCGGCGCGCAGCGGGTCCGGCCCCTGCCGGGCCACCACCGCGTCGCGCTGGTCACCGGTGAGGAGCTCGCAGGCGGTCGCGCCGCGCAGGTCGGCGTACGCCGCGGGGCGGTCGTCACCGCCGGCGACCAGCCGCAACCGCACCTGGCCGACCGGCTCGGGGACCCAGGGTGTGTCCCCCGGCTCCATGGCCTGCTGCGCGCCGCCCTGCGGGCGCCTCGCCGCGTTGTCGTCAGTCGTCGATGCTGGCGCATCGCCTCCCTCCTCCGCCTTGCGAGGCACTCCGCCGGACGACGCTCGCGACGGCCGAGAGCCGAGGGACACACCCTCGTCGACGGCCGGGTGCACGGCGAAGACGCCGTACAGCCCGAGGTGGACGTGGACGTGGCGGTCGCCCGGGAAGGCGACGAACAGGTGCTTGCCCCACGCCTCGGCCCCGGCGAGCACCTCGCCGTCGAGCAGCGTGGCGGCCTCCGCGAAGCGGCCCTGCGGGCTGCTCACGCGGACGGCGCGACCCGCGAAGGTCTCCTGCAGGTGGCCGGCGAGCCGGTGGAGGGTGTGGCCCTCGGGCATCGGCGAGCGGGTGTCAGGCGTCGGGGCCGAGGCCCTGGGCGGACTCCGGGAGCGGCGGCAGCTCGCCGGTGCGGTCGTAGTGGTCGAGCTGGCCGATGCGGCGCACGTGCCGCTCGTCGCCGCTGAACGGCTCGGCCAGGAAGACCTCGACGAAGCGCGTCATGTCCTCGAGGCTGTGCATCCGACCCCCGACCGACACGACCTGCGCGTCGTTGTGGTCGCGGGCGAGCTTGGCGGTCTCCTCGCTCCACACCAGGGCGCAGCGGATGCCCTCGACCTTGTTGGCGGCCATTTGCTCGCCGTTGCCGGAGCCGCCGATGACGACGCCGAGGTCGTCCCCGCCGGCCGCGCGGGCCTTCGCCACGCCCTCCGCGGCGCGCAGGCAGAAGACGGGGTAGTCGTCGAGGGCGTCGTAGACGAAGGGGCCGTGGTCGACCGGCTCGTAGCCGTGCTCGGTGAGCCACGCGAGCAGGTGGTTCTTCAGGTCGAGGCCGGCGTGGTCGGAGCCCAGGTGGACGCGCATGGGTCAGATGGTGGCAGATCCCGGGGACGCCCCCGGAACCGGTGACCGCCTCAGGCGCGCAGGTGTGACGCCAGGAACGCCGCGGCGGCCAGCAGCATCGGCTCGGCGGCGTCGAAGACGGTGGGGTGGCGGTAGAACCCGTGCACCTGGCCCAGGTAGCGGGTGCCGGTGACCTCGACGCCGGCCTCGGCCAGCAGCTGCACGAGGTGCTCGCCCTCGTCGCGCAGCGGGTCGTGCTCGGCGGTGGTGACCAGCGTCGGCGGCAGGGTCGCGAGCCGGTCGCTGCGCAGCGGTGCGAGGTCGGGGTGCTCGAGGTCGGCGGGCGTGGCGGCGTACTGCTGCCAGTACCACTCCGCCTCGCGCGGGTCGAAGCCGTCGGCGGCGGTGCGGTAGGAGTCGAAGCCCATCGTCGGGTCGAGGAAGGGGTAGAGCAGCGCGACCGCCCGCAGCCGGCCGGGGTGGCGCAGCGCCGCGACGAGGGCGAGGTTGCCGCCGGCGGAGTCGCCGTGCGCGGCCACGGGACCGGCGAGGCCGTGCCGCTCGCCCTCGCGCTCGAGCCAGCCCAGGACCGTGCTCACGTCGTCCGGCGCCGCGGGGAAGCGGTGCTCGGGCGGGCGCCGGTAGTCGACGCTCACGACCGCGTGGCCGCTGCGGTTGGCGAGCCGCCGCGCCAGCCCGTCGTGGACGTCGTTGTCGTGGAACACGAAGCCGCCCCCGTGCAGGTGCACGACGACGCCCGGGTGCGCGCCCGCGGGGCGGTGCACGCGGACGGGTACGCCGTCCGCCTCGAGGTCGCGCACCTCCGCGACGTCCTCGCGCGGCTCTGCGGCGGCCGCCTCCCGCGCGGCCCGGCGGGACGCCTCGATGTCGAACCCCGGGTCGAAGACCCGCGGCTCGTCCGCCGCCGCCTCGACCGCCGCCCGGGCCTGGGGGTGGAGCATCAGCGCTGCATCAGCGCGTCGAGCCCGACGGCGAGGGCCGCCGCGACCCGGAAGTCGACGCGCTGGTCGGGCACGTCCACGGTGTAGCGGTCGCGCAGCTTGAACTGCCGCTCCGAGCTCATCAGCAGCCCGCCCTCCGCGGAGGTGAAGTCGAAGTGGATGGTGAGGAAGGGGATGTCCATGAAGCGGCGCAGCAGGGCGACGCCGAAGCTGCGCTCCTGGCCGGTGCCGGTGAAGCCCGGCCCCTCCACGTGGTAGGTCGAGCGCAGCAGGCTGGCGCCGAAGTCCTTCTTGAAGAAGCCGATCTGGTTGCGCTGCTCGTCGAAGATGTCGTAGCCGGCGTTGAGGTCGAGCTTCTTGCGGGCCTTGAAGCTGAAGACCGCCCGGCTCTTGGAGTCGTCGGTGTAGAAGGTGACCTCCTCCTTGAAGGCCAGCCGCTTCTGCTGCGCCACCGCCATCAGCGGCCCCTCCGAGCCGTCCGGGTTCGCGGCGATGATCTCGTAGCGGTTGGTCGTCATCGCGAACTTCTGCTTGATGTAGAAGCGCGGCACGTGCATCTCGGCGGTCATGGGGCGAAGGTAGCCGAGGCGTCACCGCTGCGTGGGCATGCAGCGACGAGCCGCCTCCCCGTTGCCGCTCCAGAACACGACCCGCTCGGCGAACAGCGCCGCACAGGTGTCGCGGGTGAGCTCCCACATCGTGGTCGCGTCACGCACGCCGTTGCCGGCACAGGCGTCGTACGCGACGTACGCCGTGGCCAACCGTGCGCCGTCGACGTCGAGCGGGTGGACGACCAGCGTCATGCCGCTCTCCCAGGGGTCGAGGCAGTTCTCAGGCTGGTCCGGGCCCGCCCTGCGTGGCGCGGCCAGGATGGCACCGAGCCATGCGCGTCCGGTCGCGGCGTCCGCGAGGCGCTCGGCGCGCAGGCCGGGTTCGTCGACGCCGACGCGGTCGTACTGGCAGACGAGCAGAGCCTGCACCTCGTCGAGGTCCACGGCCCCCAGGTCCCCGGCGGAAGGCACCACGGGTCGCCCCTCATGCGGCTGCTCTTGGGCTGGCGACCTCGTGTCGCAGCCCAGCGCGCCGACGTCACTGCTCGTCGCGCTGGCCACTATCCGGTCAGCGACCCCCTCGGTCGAGGCGTCGGTGAGCAGCCGCACCTGGACGTCGCCGATCGTGCGAGCCCGCAGCGTCCAGCCTCCATGTGTCGACGTGCCGTCCGGGATCCGCTCGGGATCATCCTGAGTCAGGTCGATCAACCTGAGATGCGGGATCCACTGCCGCTGGGGGTCTGGGCCGAAGCCGGCAGGCACGCGCTCCTTCTCGAGGCAACCCACGCTGAACACGAACGTGCCGGTCCCACGAAGGTCCACGTACGGGCCCTCGATCGGCTCGCGGGGGACGTCCGCGCACCAGTCCGGTCCGGGCGCGCTCGCGTCACCCCACTCCTCCGGCACCTGCACCGTGACGTCGCGGAACGTGACGCCGCGCCACCCCTCCGCGATGGCGGGTGGCTCACCGGCCGGATCGAGGGCGCCGTCGCCAGGGCGGTCACGGTCCACGAGGGCGAACCCGACGACGGCGGACGCGGCCACGGCGACGGCTGCGCCCGCGGCCAGCCAGCGCCCGCGCCGGCGGGCCGGTCGAGTGGGGAGTGCCAGGTCGGGGACGACCTCGTCGGCGTGCCGGGCCAGCGCCGCGCGGAACGCGTCGGCCGCGCGGCCGTCCTCGGGCTCGGTCTGCTCGCTCATGGCTGCTCCTCCAGTCGGGTGCGCAGGCTCCGCAGCGCGCGGTGGACGTGCGAGCGTGCGGTGGTCTCGGGTACGTCGAGGAGCGAGCCGATCTCGGCGTACGAGCGCTCCTCGTAGAAACGCAGCACGACCGCCGCCCGCTGCACGGCCGTCAGCGTGGCGAGCAGCGCCCATGCATGGTCGGCGTCGTCGACCGCGGCGGTCGGGTCGGGACCAGCCGTCTCCCCCACCTGTGCCACCGCCCGGAGCCGACCCAGCTTGCGCCACCGTGACACCGACCCGTTCGTGACGCACCGGCGGGCGTACGCCTCCGCGTCCCCCTCCAACCGCCCCCATCGTGCCCAGACCTGGGCCAGCGCGTCCTGGACGAGGTCAGGAGCGTCAGGACTGCCGCCGGTCACCAGGTGGGCGTAGCGCACGAGCGCCGGCCCGCGCGCCGCGGCCCAGGACTCGAAGTCGGGCGCGGCGGCGTCCCCCGAGAGCTCGCCGGTCACCGTCACATCATGCTCACGCACGGTCCGGGCGATCCGTTGCACCGGTGTGGGTCGGGGTGCGGGTCGAGGTGCGACTCGAGGTCTGGCCACGCGCTCCAGCGCTTCCCGAGGCCTCGACGCGCACCTCGACCTCGGCCTCGACGCACACCTCGACGCACCGCCCGCGCAGCCCCGCGCGCGTGGAGCCAGTTGTGTGGTGTTCCGGTTCAACCTGGTTGAACCGAAACACCACACAACGGCGGCGACGCCTCAGGACAGCCGGGCCAGCTCCTCCTCGACCACGCTCGGGTCGAGCTTGGTGAAGACCGGGGTCGGCTTGGCGATCGGGGTGCCGACGACGATCGGGCGCGACTCCCAGCGCGGCGTGGCGGAGTAGTCGCCGGTGATGACGGGGTACGTCGTCAGGCCGGCGCCGCTGTCGGGCTCGAGCTCCTCGACCTGCTCGATGCGCGGCATCGGGAACAGTTCGCCCTCGCCACCGAGCACCGCGTGCACCTTGTTGGCCGCGTGCGGGAGGAACGGCGCGAGCAGGGTGTTGCAGTCGCTGACGCACTGCAGGGCGGTGTGCAGGACGGTGGCGAGCCGCTCGCGCTGGGACTCGTCCTTCATCTTGTAGGGCTCGGTCACGGTGAGGTACTTGTTCACCTCGCCCACGACCCGCATCGCCTCGGCGATCGCCGCGCGGAGCCGGTGCCGCTCGACCAGCGAGCCGACGGACCCGAAGCCGTCGCGGACGGTGGCCAGCACCGCCTCGTCGACCTCCTCGAGCGGGCCCGGCGCAGGCACCTCCCCGAAGCTCTTGGCGACCATCGTGGCGGTGCGGTTGACCAGGTTGCCCCAGCCGGCGACCAGCTCGGAGTTGTTGCGGGTGACGAAGTCGGCCCAGGTGAAGGCGGCGTCGGAGGTCTCGGGGCCGGCGGCGCAGATGAAGTAGCGCAGGGGGTCCGGGCCGTAGCGCTCGAGCATGTCGCGGACGTAGATCACGTGCCCGCGGCTGGTCGAGAACTGGGCGTCGCCGAAGGTGAGGAACTCCGAAGAGACGACCTCGGTGGGCAGGTTGAGCACGCCGTACGCCGACGGCTCGCCGCCGCGGGAGCCGGCGCCGTTGTGGGCGAGGAGCTCGGCGGGCCAGATCTGGGAGTGGAAGACGATGTTGTCCTTGCCCATGAAGTAGAAGGACTCGGCCTCGGCGTCGGTCCACCACTCGCGCCACTTCTCCGGCTCGCCCAGCCGACGCGCCCACTCGATCGAGGCCGAGAGGTAGCCGATCACCGCGTCGAACCAGACGTAGAGGCGCTTGGTCGGCTGGTCCTCCCAGCCCGGGACCGGGATGCCCCAGTCGATGTCGCGCGTCATCGCGCGCGGGCGGATCTCCTCGAGGATGTTCTGGGAGAACTTGATGACGTTGGGGCGCCACGTGCCCGACGCCTCGCGACCGTCGAGCCACTCCCCCAGCGCGTCGGCGACGGCGGGCAGGTCGAGGAACCAGTGCTGGGTCTCGACGAACTGCGGGGTCTCGCCGTTGATCTTCGAGCGCGGGTCGATCAGGTCGGTGGGGTCGAGCTGGTTGCCGCAGTTGTCGCACTGGTCGCCGCGCGCGTCGGCGTACTTGCAGATCGGGCAGGTGCCCTCGATGTAGCGGTCGGGCAGGGTGCGGCCGGTCGAGGGGCTGATCGCCGACAGAGAGGTCTGCTCGACCATGTAGCCGTTGCGCAGGCAGGTGCGGAACATCTCCTGCACGACGCGGTAGTGGTTGCCGGTGGTGGTGCGGGTGAACAGGTCGTAGGAGAGCCCGAGCCCGTGGAGGTCCTCGACTATGACGCGGTTGGACTCGTCGGCCAGCTCGCGGGCGGTCTTCCCCTCCTTGTCGGCGGTCACGAGGATCGGGGTGCCGTGCTCGTCGGTGCCGGAGACCATGAGCACGTCGTGTCCGGCCATCCGCATGTAGCGGCTGAAGACGTCGGAGGGCACGCCGAAACCGGCCACGTGGCCGATGTGGCGCGGACCGTTGGCGTAGGGCCAGGCGACGGCGGAGAGGACTCGGCTCATGCGCTGATCCTAGGGAGCCGTACGCCGGCGGCCGCACGCCCCTCGCACCGGCGCCGTTCAGCGGCGCCGGTCGCGCCTGCGCCGCCGTCGGTAGCGCTCGACGTGCCAGTGCGTGCGGCGGCGGATCTCGGGCAGCCGCGCCTGCAGCTCCTCGCCCGGGCAGGCGGTGAGGTTGGTGTCGCGGTGCCCGTCGATGACCTTCAGCCGCACCCAGCCGACCGGGAACCGGTCGCTGCCCTTGCTGTAGACGCGGGCCTTCCCCCGCGGGCGGCGGCCGTGGGCGTCGAGCTTCCAGGCGGCGAGCCGGACCAGGGCCGTGACGACGCGGTCGGGAGGACGCCGGTTCTCGAAGTTGCCGATCACCGCGACACCGACGGAGGTGTGGTTGAACCCGAGGGTGTGGGCGCCCCGGACCCGGCGTCCCGGGCCACCGGCGCGCCCGACCCAGGTGCGGCCGAAGCGGTCGACGAGGAAGTTGTAGCCGAGGTCGGACCAGCCCAGCGACTGCGTGTGGTAGCGGTAGAAGCCGCGGATCAGGCCCGCGACCTCGCGGCGCGAGTAGTCGTTGCCCGAGGCGGTGTGGTGCACGTGGACCTGCTGGATGGTGCGGCACATGACCGGGTCGCCGCTGCGCAGGGACTCGTCGGCGCCCCAGTCCCGGCGGCTGCGCAGCGCGGGTCTGGGCGCGCGGCGCGGCAGCTTCCCGCGCCGCGGGCGCGCAGCGGGCATCGAGGGCCGGTCGCTGTCGTCCCCGTCGAGCTGCCCGGGGTCGATGAGGACCAGCCGCAGCCCCTCGGGGCGACGGTCACCGGTCACCAGCACCTCGACACCGTCGGCGCGACCCACCCAGAGCGGGTGCACGCCACGACGCCCGCGACCGCCCTCGGGCACGTCGGGGTCCGGGCCGTCCTCCATCGGTCGCAGCACCGTCGGCTCGCCCCAGGAGCCGCGCGACCGCGTGCGCACCCGCAGCGTGGCGTCGAGCTCGCCGCGCCAGGTCAACGCCACCATCCGGAACGGCTCGGCCCGGCGGCGTCCCGTCGACCAGCGACCCGGGCCCTCGCGCTCGAGCCGCCCCGCGAGCGCGGTCTCCCCCAGGCGCCAGCCGCTGGCGGCGTACGCCGCGGGGAGGCGGGTGGTCGGTAGCGCACCCGTCGTGGCGGCGACCCCGCCGACGCCGCCGAGGACCGCGCCGGCGCGCAGGAGCAGGCGCCGCGCGAGCGGCGCCCCCGGGACCCGAGACCCTGGCTGCATCACCAGCATCATGCGCCTCGTGCGCCACGTTGTCACCACCCGTCCCGCCACCCGAGCCACGCGCGGGGCTCCACCCGGTCCAGCGCAGCGGCCCGACATCGGGCACAGTCCTGCCATGAGCCCGACCGTCCTGCCCGTGCCCGTGCGTGTCGAGCAGTCCGCGGTGGCCCGGCGCGCAGGTCACCTGCTGCGGTCCTTCTGGGTCGTCCCGGCGACCTGGTGCCTGCTCGCCGTCGTCGCCGGTCTCGTGCTCCCCGAGGCCGAGGCGTGGGTGCCGGACCGGCTGCTGCTCTTCGAGGGTGGCGCCGAGGGAGCGCGCACGGTGCTCTCGACGATCGCGGGGGCGATGATCTCGGTGACCGGCCTGGTCTTCTCCATCACCATGGTCGTGCTGCAGCTGGCCAGCAGCCAGTACACCCCGCGCGTGCTGCAGGCCTTCCTCGGCGACCGGACGACCCAGCACACGCTGGGGCTCTTCGCCGCCTCGTTCCTCTACGCCCTGGTGGTGCTGCGGGCCGTGCGCGACGGCGAGCGGGCGCCGGGGCTGGCGGTCACCGTGGCGCTGCTGCTCGTGGTCGGGGCCGTCGGGATGTTCCTGGCCTACATCCACCACATCACCACCTCGATCGGGGTGGCGCGGGTGCTGCAGCGCACCGCCCAGCAGTCCCGCGACCTGCTGGCCGACGGGCAGGCCTCGGCGTGGCCCACGACTCCCCCGGAGCTCGAGGAGCCGGTGGCGAGCCGGGTCCTGGCGGCCGACCGCAGCGGCTACGTGGACGCCGTCGACACCCCCGCCCTCGTGCGCCTGGCGAGCCGCCACGGCGTGCGGGTCGAGCTCCTGCACCCGCTCGGGTCCTTCGTCGCCCACGGGTCCCCGCTGCTGGTGGTCCACGAGCTCCCCGGCGCGGACGCGCCGTCGCCGGAGGCCGTGCTCGCCCTGGTCTCGCAGTTGGGCGAGCGCACCATGGACCAGGACGTCGGCTACGGCATCCGTCGCCTCGTCGACATCGCCGAGCGGGCCCTGTCCCCGGGGATCAACGACCCGACGACGGCGGTGCAGGTGCTCGACCAGCTGCACGACCTGCTGCGCCGCATGGTCACCTCGCCCCAGACCTGGCCGGCGCGGCCCGACGAGGAGGGGACGGTCCGCCTGGTCCTGCGGCAGCCGACGATGGCGGACGTCGTCGAGCTGGCCCTGGCCGACATCGCGCACTGGGGCGAGGACCACCGGCGGGTGCGCGAGCGGATCGCGACGATCATGGACGACCTGCGGGCCGCCGCGCTCGACGAGCACCGCTCCGGCCTCGGATGAGGCCGGAGCGGGCGGGTCAGCTGAAGTCGAGCTCCGCGGTCCGCGAGCGCTTGAGCTCGAAGAAGTAGGGGTAGCCCGCGAGCAGGACCGCGCCGTCCCAGACCTTGCCGGCCTCCTCGCCCCTCGGGATCGAGGTGAGCACGGGGCCGAAGAAGGCGGTGCCGTTGACCGCGATGGTCGGGGTGCCGACGTCGTCGCCGACCTGGTCCATGCCGCGGTGGTGGGACTCGGCGATGGCTGCGTCGTAGGAGGAGTCGTCCCAGGCCTCGATCAGCCCGGCGTCCAGGCCGACCTCGGCGAGCGCCTCGGCGGCGACCTCCTTGGTGGCGCCGCGACCGTCGTCGTGGATGCGCGTGCCCATCGCCGTGTAGAGCGGCAGCACGATCTCCTGGCCACCCTGCTCGATGGCGGCGCGGACGACCCGCACGGGACCCCAGGCGTCCTTGAGCATCTCGCGGTAGGAGTCGGGGATGTCCTTGTCCTGGTTGAGGTAGGCCAGGGACATCTGGTGCCAGGACACCTCGATGTCGCGGACCTTCTCGACCTCGAGGATCCAGCGCGAGGTGATCCAGGCGAACGGGCAGAGCGGGTCGAACCAGAAGTCAGCCTTGTCCATGACCGGCTCCAGCGTCCGGACGGCGCGGACTATTCCGCCGGGCGCTTCGCCACCCGGACAGTGGCGCTGGAGCGCGAGCCCTCGACGACCTCGGTCCCGAGGTACTGCACGCGCACGACGTGCTTGCCGGGGCTGACGTCGCGCACCACGACCCGGAGCGACCCGTCCTCGAGGCGACCCTCGACCTCCTGCCCGTCGAGGCGGACCACCACGGGACCCGAGGGGCCCTCGACGCCCGGCGCCACGACGGTCACGTCGACGACCACGCGCCGCTGCACGTCCGGCTTCCGCTTCGTGCCGACGTCCTGGACCAGGGCACGGGCCGCGACGTCGGTGCGCGACGTGGTCGTGGTGCGGCGCTCCGCCTCCAGCACCCGGGTGAGGGTCTCGTAGCCCGGGCGGCTGACCTCGACCCGCACGCCGACCACGTGGCCGACGTCCTCGGAGGTGAGACGGTGGCGCAGGACCTTCGCACCGTCCTCGGCCTGCTGCGGGCGACCGATCGGCTCGCCGTCGCGCAGCCAGGTGTAGGTGACCGCAGCGTCGGCGGGGCTGACCACGCGGCCCGGGTCGACCACGAGCCGCTCGCCCCGGGCGGGCGTCCCGCTGAGGGACCAGTCCCGGTCGGTGCGGATCCGGCCCGGCTCCACCCGACCGCTGGCCTCGGCGGTCGTGACCAGGTCGTGGTAGCCCTCGCGGAGCGAGACCACCTCGGCGGTGATCCGCGCGCCGACCAGGTCGGGCGTCAGCCGCAGCCGGTCGCCCTCGGCGCCCCGGACCGGCTCCCCGTCGGCCAACCAGCGGACCGTGGTGCGGTCGGCGGCCGGGCTGGTGGCTCCCCGGTCGAGGGTGAGCACCTCCTCGACGCGCGGGGTCCCCTCGACCCGCGGCTGGGCGGCGGTCGTCAGGGTGCCCGGCTGCACCTTCGGGCTGCGCGGCGAGCTGGCCCGCCCCTCGGCGTACCCCTTGCGCGTGGCGAGGACCTCGACGCTCAGGCGCATCCGGCGCTGGGCGGGGCTGGGGGTGAACGTGGCCTCGGTGGCGCCGGGGATCAGCTTGCCGGCGGCGTACCACTGGATCCGCCGCTTGGCCGCCGGGGTCCACTCGCCCGTGGTGGCGGTGAGGGTCTCGCCGACGGCGGCCTCACCGGTGATGGTCGGCTTCTCGACCGGCTCCACGGCCTTGTCGTTGAAGTGGATGAAGCCGTTGGGCCAGTAGGAGTCGCCCTTGGTGATGCGGCGCCAGTGGAAGTCGCCGCCCCAGAAGTCCTCGGACACGATGATCTCGCGCGGGGAGACCACCCGCTCGACGTAGGCGACGTGACCGTTGGAGCCGGCGTAGCCCTGGTTGCTGTCCCACCACGCGACCGAGCCGACCATCGGCCGGTCGTCGGTGATGCGCGACATCGCGTGCCCCCAGTTGGAGGCGTTGCCGCTGCCCTCCCAGGGCCGCTCGGGCGACATGCCGCTCTGCACCATCCGGAAGGCGACGTAGTTGGTGCAGTTGTGGCCGGCGTACATCCGCCACCACATGCGGTCGCTCTCGGCGCGGTAGCCGCGGTTGCCGTAGCCCTTCTCGGCGCACCCCGCGTAGCCCGAGCAGAGCTCGGTCTGGGCCGCGGTGGCCACCGGCGAGGGGACGACCAGGAGGCCGGCGAGCACGAGAAGTGCTGCGGCGAGGGCCCCGACGAGCCTGCGGATCCTGGTCACGAGGGGCGAGTAAACCGCATGTCAAGCACCGACACGCCGATCGAGACCAAATTTTCACATTGGTCCCACCCGTCACCGGGACCCCTCGCGTCCCTCCCGTGCCCCCTGCGACGCCGTGTCGACCGCGAGCGCCCGCTCCCCCCGAAAGAGGCTCGACAGGCGGTGACATGATCGGCCGCATGCCTGGAACCAACCTCACGCGGGACGAGGCGGCCACCCGCGCCGCCCTCCTCGACGTCACGTCGTACACCATCGACCTGGACCTCACGACGGGCGAGAAGACCTTCGCCTCCACGACCACCCTCGAGTTCTCCTGCCGGGAGCCTGGCGCGACCACCTTCGCCGACCTCGTCGGCGCCACGGTGCACGAGATCACGCTCAACGGCGAGAGCATCGACCCGA
Organism: Nocardioides ginkgobilobae; assembly: GCF_054781275.1. NCBI lineage: Bacteria > Bacillati > Actinomycetota > Actinomycetes > Propionibacteriales > Nocardioidaceae > Nocardioides > Nocardioides ginkgobilobae. Next base: position 24,779 of record NZ_BAAGUS010000001.1, read on the forward strand.
CCACGGCGTACGCCGACAGCCGGATCACCCTCGAGGGCCTGCAGGCCGAGAACACCCTCGTGGTCCGCGCCGACTGCACCTACTCCCACACCGGCGAGGGCCTGCACCGCTTCGTGGACCCGGTCGACGGCCGGGTCTACCTCTACAGCCAGTTCGAGGTGCCCGACGCCCGCCGCGTCTTCACCACCTTCGAGCAGCCGGACCTCAAGTCGGTCTTCACCTTCCGCGTCGTCGCCCCGGAGGACTGGAAGATCGTCTCCAACGCCCCCTCCCCCGCGCCGCAGCCGTTGGGCGAGGGCAAGGCGCTGTTCGCCTTCGAGCCCACCGAGAGGATGTCGACCTACATCACGGCGCTCATCGCCGGTGAGTACCACGAGGTGCAGGACACCTACGAGGGCAAGCACGGCACCATCCCGCTGGGCCACTACTGCCGCCAGTCGCTGGTGGAGTACCTCGAGCGCGACCGCGCCGAGATCGTCGCGCTGACCCGCCAGGGCTTCGAGTTCTTCGAGGAGCTCTTCGACTTCCCCTACCCGTTCGGCAAGTACGACCAACTCTACGTGCCGGAGTACAACATGGGCGCGATGGAGAACGCCGGCGCCGTGACGCTGCGCGACGAGTACCTCCCCCGTTCCCGCCAGCCGCGCTCGTTCTACGAGTTCCGCGCCGCGGTGATCCTGCACGAGATGGCGCACATGTGGTTCGGCGACCTCGTGACCATGAAGTGGTGGGACGACCTCTGGCTCAACGAGTCCTTCGCCGAGTGGGCCTGCTACCACGCCGAGGTCGAGGCCACCGAGTACACCGACGCCTGGACCGGCTTCGCCAACGCGCGCAAGCAGACCGGCTACCGCCAGGACCAGATGCCCTCGACCCACCCGATCGCGGCGGACAACCACGACCTGCACGCGGTCGAGGTCAACTTCGACATGATCACCTACGCCAAGGGCGCCTCGGTGCTCAAGCAGCTGGTGGCCTGGGTCGGCATCGAGGACTTCATCGCCGGCATCCGGCAGTACTTCAAGGACTTTGCCTTCGGGAACTCCGAGTTCACCGACCTGCTGGCCGCGCTCGAGAAGGCCTCGGGCCGCGAGCTCACCTCGTGGGCCCAGGAGTGGCTGCAGACCGCGGGCGTCAACACCCTGGCCCCGGAGTTCTCGCTCGCCGCCGACGGGACCTATGAGCGGCTGGCCGTGCGCCAGACCGCGCACCCCGACTGGCCGACGCTGCGCCGCCACCGCATCGGCATCGGCTGCTACTCCTGGAACGCCGAGCGCACCTCGCTGGTCCGCACCCGCTACGTCGAGACCGACGTCGAGGGCGAGCTGACCGAGATCGCCGAGCTCGTCGGCGAGACCCAGCCCGACCTGCTGCTGCTCAACGACGCGGACCTGACCTACGCCAAGATCCGCCTCGACGAGCGCTCGCGTGCCACCGCCATCGAGGGCCTCTCGCGCCTCGACGACTCCCTGGCCCGTGCGCTGGTCTGGGGCGCGACGTGGGACATGACCCGCGACGCGGAGATGCCCGCCACCGACTACGTCGAGCTGGTGCTGGCCAACATCGGCCAGGAGACCGACGCCTGGGGCGTCTCGCGGATCCCCGCGACCGCCGCCACGGCCGCCACCCTCTACTCCGCGCCGGAGCACCGTGACGCGCTCCGCACCCGCTGGGAGCAGGGCCTGCGCGAGCTGGCGCTGGCCGCCGAGGCCGGCTCGGACCAGCAGCTCACCTTCGTGCGCGCGTACGCCGGGGCCGCCCGCTCCGAGGAGGCGCTCACCTGGGTGGCCGGCCTGCTCGACGGCACCGAGACCCTCGAGGGCCTCGCCGTCGACCAGGACCTGCGCTGGAGCCTGATCACCTCGCTCGCCGCCGCCGGCCGCGCCGGCTCGCGGATCGAGGACGAGCTCGGCACCGACACCACCATCTCCGGCCAGGAGCACGCGGCCGCGGCCCGGGCAGCCCAGCCCGACGCCGAGGCCAAGCACGAGGCCTGGCGGCTCGCGGTGCTCGACTCCTCCACGCCCAACGAGACCGCGCGCTCGATCACGCTCGCGTTCCCCCGGGCCGGCCAGGAGGAGCTGCTGGCGCCGTACGTCGAGGAGTACCTCTCGGCAGCGGAGACCGTCTGGGAGAGCCTCGGCACCCACCGCGCCTCCGTGGTCCTGGACTACATCTTCCCGGTGACCCTGGCCTCGGACGCGCTCGTCACCCGGGTGCGCGAGTGGCTGGACACCAGCGAGGCGCCGGCCCCGGCCAAGCGCTTCGTGCAGGAGAACCTCGCCGACGTCGAGCGGGCCCTGGCCGCCCAGGCCTGCGACGCCGCGCGCTGACGCAGGACGCGGGTGGGGTGGTCGCCGTCGGCGACCGCCTCACCCGGTCTCGACACGCGGGTCGCGGCTTCGTCCCTCAGCCGCGCCGCTCGCTCGACCACCGACGAACGGCCCGCTGGCGCGGTCCGTTCAGCCGCGGGCGGCGGGGAGCTGCGGGGGCCGGGCCCGCTCGGCCAGCATCTCGATGCCGCGCCGCAGGCCGCCGGCCAGGTCGCCGTTGGCGAAGTCGGTGCGCATGTGGAGCACGACCAGCTCGACGGCGGCGTCGCTGAGGTGGCGGCGTACGTCCCCGCCGGTGACGACCTCGAGCAGGCGACGGGTCGGGTCGACCATCACGACGATGCTGCGCGCGGGGGCGACCAGGGTGTTGTGCAGGCGGGTCGCGAAGGCCCGAGGGTCCTCGCCGTCGACGTTGCCGACGAAGACCGAGATCTCGGCCCGACAGGTCTGCTCCGCACGACGGATCGTCGCGTCGAGCAGGGCGTGCTCGCGGGCGGAGAAGGGATCACCAGCGGGCACTGGCCCCACCCGACCGGGAGTCGTCGCCGTCGGGGCCGGCGAGCTCGCCGGCGGTCTTGCGCGGGCCGCCGATCCACTGGTTCTCGACCTGGGGGGCGTGCGGCTTCACGCTCTCCCCGCGGGCCAGCGGCGGACCGTAGACGAACGCGGTGAGCAGGACGGCCAGGCCGATCGGCAGCAGCACCGCGATGAGGATCACGAACGTCGGGTCGACCGGGTCGGGGTCCGACCAGCCGACGGGCACCTCGGCGGCGGCCGGGACGGCGGTCAGCAGCGCGACGGTGACGGCGGCGAGGGCGACGGCGAGGCCACGGCGGGCGAGGTTCACGAACGGGGTCACGCGCGCCAGGATAGTGGCTGGCGGGCACGCGTCCGAGCCGGTCCCGCGGGAGCGGACCCGGACGTGACCGGGCTCGCACCCGGCCCCACGGGCGGGTGGTTCGGCTCGGCGGCGCGATCCCGGTTTACTGGCCGGCATGCCACCACACACGCCTTTCCTGGCCCTGCCCCTGGCCGAGACGTGCGCGGACGACGAGCAAGTGTGCACGTGGGTCCTCGGCCGCACCGACAACCAGACCCTCGCCACCGCTGCCGACCTGTTCATCGGCACCCCGTTGCAGCTGTTGGGGCTGCTCCTGCTCGGCCTGGGCCTGCGGTGGGTGCTGCACCGCCTGGTCGACCGGCTGGTCAGCCGCGCCCAGGAAGGGGTGCTGCCCGACCACATCGGCAAGTTCTCCCGGCGCCGCGGCAAGGCGACGGTGGCCCGGGACGCCGCGACGTTCAACCGGCGGGTGCAGCGCGCCAGGACCATGGGCAGCCTGCTGAAGTCGGTCATCACCGGCGTGCTGCTGGCGATCGTCGGCACGATGATGCTGAGCGAGGTCGGCGTCAACATCGCCCCGATCATCGCCAGTGCCGGCATCGTCGGCATCGCCCTCGGCTTCGGCGCCCAGTCGCTCGTGAGCGACTTCCTCTCGGGCGTCTTCATGATCTTCGAGGACCAGTACGGCGTGGGCGACGAGGTCGACCTCGACGGCACCGTCGGCACGGTCGAGGCGGTCTCGCTGCGCGTCACCCGGCTGCGCGACATCAACGGCACCGTCTGGTACGTCCGCAACGGCGAGATCAGCCGGGTCGGCAACATGAGCCAGAACTGGGCGCGCACCGTGCTGGACGTCTCGGTGGGCTACGGCGAGGACCTCACGAAGGTGCGCCGCGTGCTCGAGGACGTCGCCCACGACCTGTGGGACGACGAGGACTTCAAGGGCGAGATCCTGGAGGAGCCCTCGGTGTGGGGCGTGCAGGACCTCGGTGTCGACGGGATCCTGGTGCGCGTCGCGCTCAAGACCGCCCCCGGGCTCCAGTGGGGCATCGCGCGCGAGATGCGCATGCGCATCAAGAACCGCTTCGAGCACGAGGGCATCGAGATCCCCTTCCCGCAGCGGGTCGTGTGGCACCGCGGCGAGCCGGCCGCGGAGGTCGCCGGCGCCGGCAGCACCGAGCAGCAGCCGCCGGCCTGACCGGCGCCGCAGAGCCGTCCGGACGCACGGAGGGCCGGTCCCCGCGGGGGACCGGCCCTTCGTCGTACGCCGTCAGGAGGCTCGGTTCACGCGAGCCGGGCGTCCAGGGTGATGGTGGTGCCGGCGAGCGCCTTGCTGACCGGGCAGTTCGCCTTGGCACCCTCGGCGGCCTCGACGAACTGCTCCTCGGTGATGCCCTCGACGGTGCCGACCACGGTGATCTTGATGCCCGTGATGCCGGTGCCGACGGTGAGCTCCACGTCGGCGCTGGTCTCCAGGGTGGTCGGCGGGGTGCCGGCCTTGGACAGCCCGGCCGAGAGGGCCATGGAGAAGCAGGAGGCGTGGGCCGCGGCGATCAGCTCCTCGGGGCTGGTCTTGCCGTTGGCTTCCTCCGACCGGGAGGGCCAGGACACGTCGAAGGTGCCGACACCGGAGGACTGCAGCTCGACGCGGCCGGAGCCCTCGGCGAGGGAGCCCTGCCAGGTCGTCTTCGCGGTGCGGGTGGTTGCCATGGGTGCGACTCCTCGGGTTCTCGGGGTGTTCCATCAGGAACGTTGTCACGGAGGGAGATGCCCCCTCCGACCGCCACTCTTCCACGCCGGGTGCGGGCGACCACCCCCTCCTCGGCATGATGGACCGGTGAGCACCTTCTACGACGAGATCGGCGGCGAGGAGACGATCACCCGCATCGTCGCGAGGTTCTACGCCGGCGTGGCGACCGACGAGGTCCTGCGACCGATGTACCCCGAGGCCGACCTCGGCCCGGCCGAGGAGCGCTTCCGGCTCTTCCTCATCCAGTACTGGGGCGGACCCACGACGTACGGCGAGCAGCGCGGGCACCCGCGCCTGCGCATGCGCCACGCGCCGTACGCCGTCGGCCCGACCGCGCGCGACCACTGGCTCAAGCACTTCCGCGACGCCCTCGACGAGGTCGCCCTGCCCCCGGAGCAGGACGCGCAGTTCTGGGACTACGTCACCCATGCGGCGCAGTTCATGGTGAACACCCACGAGGAGTGAGCGCCCACCCCGCCGACCAGCCCGTCAGGCGGGGGCCATGGCCGCGACGAGCGGCGCGCGCACCGACTCCTCGGGCCGGCGCGGGCGTCCCTCGTCGTCGACGAAGACCAGCACCACCCGGGCCCGCGCGTGCCGCACCTCGGCGGGCCCGGACCGGTCCACGACCTCGGTCTCGACGACGACCGAGGTGTTGCCGACGTGCACGACCTGCGTGAAGGCGTCGTAGGGCTCGCGGCGGTGCAGCATCGGCACGAGGTGGTCGATGTCGGCCTGGGCGACGACCACCGACGTGCGGCCGCTGCCGGCGGGGACCTCGCCCCACAGCCGCGCCAGCACCGCGATCCGCGCCTCCTGGAAGTACTCCACGTAGGTCACGTTGTTGACGTGCCCGTAGACGTCGACGTCGCTGAACCGCACGTGCACCGGGTAGTGCCCGACCTCGGTCCGGTGCGGCGGCGCCCAGGCCCGCGGCTCGGGCGCCGCCCCCTCGTCGCGGTGCTGCTCCAGCGCCTGCTTCTCCTCCGCGGTGAGTCGGCGCGGCCGCTCCTCCGCGAGGACGTACGGCGCCATCACGGTCGTCGCGGTGAGGTAGACCGCACGGGTGCCGTCCGGCCGCTCGTCGAAGACCTCGTAGGCCAGGGTGAAGCTCGCCGCCCGCACCTCGACGACCCACACCTCGACCCGCACCGGCTCGAAGCGCAGGAGCATCGACTCGCGGTAGCGGACCTGGGTGCTCACCACCACCAGGCCGTCCTCCAGCCCCGGCGCGCGGACACCGGGCCGGTGGCTGCGGAACAGGTCGGCCCGCGCCTCCTGGAGGAAGTCGACGTAGGCCACGTTGTTCACGTGGCCCAGCAGGTCGAGGTCGGCCCAGCGCACGGGGCACTCGTAGACGTGGCGCACCCGCAGATGCTCCCAGAGGCCGCCGGTCCGGACCCCACCACCCGGTCCCCCCGGGACGTGACCACCACCACTCCCCGCCGCCACGCGCGAGCACTAGGGTGAGGCGACCCGAGATCCGCACAGAGAAGAGCGCACTCCATGCCCGAAGCAGTCATCGTCTCCGCCGCGCGCACGCCGATCGGCCGCGCCAACAAGGGCTCGCTCAAGGACTTCCGTCCCGACGACCTGAGCGCCCTCGCCATCCAGGCCGCGCTCGACAAGGTCCCCGCGCTGGACCCCACGACGATCGAGGACCTCTACCTCGGCTGCGGCCTCCCGGGCGGTGAGTCCGGCAACAACATGGCCCGGATCGTCACCACCCTCCTCGGGCTCGAGGTCCCCGGGGCCACCACGACCCGCTACTGCGCCTCCTCGGTGCAGACGACCCGGATGGCCTTCCACGCCATCAAGGCCGGCGAGGGCGACATCTTCGTCTCCGCCGGCGTGGAGACCGTCTCCCGCTTCGCCAAGGGCACCTCCGACCACTGGCCCGACACCAAGAACCCGAAGTTCGCCGACGCGCAGGTGCGCACCGACGAGGCGGCCAAGGGCGGCACCGTCTGGCACGACCCCCGTGAGGACGGCCTGCTCCCCGACGTCTACATCGCGATGGGCCAGACCGCCGAGAACGTCGCCACCCTGCGCGGCCTGAGCCGCCAGGAGCTCGACGAGTTCGGCGTGCGCTCGCAGAATCTCGCCGAGAAGGCGATCAACGACGGCTTCTGGGCCCGCGAGATCACCCCGGTGACCCTCCCGGACGGCACCGTGGTCTCCGCCGACGACGGTCCGCGCGCCGGCGTCACCTACGACGCGCTCTCGCAGCTGCAGCCGGTCTTCCGCCCCGATGGCGTGGTGACCGCGGGCAACTGCTGCGCCCTCAACGACGGCGCCGCCGCGGTGGTCATGATGAGCGACACCAAGGCCGCCGAGCTGGGCCTGAAGCCGCTGGCCCGGATCGTCTCCACCGGTGTCTCCGGCCTCTCCCCCGAGATCATGGGCCTGGGCCCGGTCGAGGCGACCAAGAACGCCCTGCGCTACGCCGGGATGAGCATCAACGACATCGACCTCGTCGAGATCAACGAGGCGTTCGCCGCCCAGGTCGTGCCGTCCTACCAGGACCTCGGCATCGACATCGACCGGCTCAACGTCAACGGCGGCGCCATCGCGGTCGGCCACCCCTTCGGCATGACCGGCGCCCGCCTGCAGAACACCATGCTCAACAGCCTGGACTGGCACGACAAGACCACCGGCCTGATCACCATGTGCGTCGGTGGCGGCCAGGGCATGGCGCTCATCCTCGAGCGGCTCTCCTGACCCCAGTCCCGCGGTCGAGGCCGCACCTGCACCGCACGACGCGCCGACCGGTTCCCGGTCGGCGCGTCGTCGCGTCCGGACCCGGGTGCGTCGGCACCAGTGCGTCGGCTCCGCGTGTCCGTCGTCCTAGGATGCGCGGGTGCCCTACCGCGACCAGACCACCGAGACCCGCTGGCTGACACCGGAGGAGCAGAAGGCGTGGCGTGCCCTGGTCATGGGGACCACGCTGCTCTTCGACCGGCTCGACGCCGACCTGCGCCGCTCCTTCGACCTCTCGCTGACCGAGTACGAGATCCTCGTGCGGCTCAGCGAGCGCGACGGCCGGCTCCGCATGGCGCAGCTCGCCGACGCCCTCGCCCACTCCCGCAGCCGGGTGACGCACACGGTGGCACGGATGGAGAAGGCCGGGCTGGTCCAGCGCGGCGCCTCCCCCGAGGACGGCCGCGGCATCGTGTGCTCGATGACCGAGCAGGGCTGGGACCTGCTGCGACGCGCCGCCGCCGAGCACGTCACCAGCGTGCGGACCAACCTGGTCGACCTCGCCTCTCCCGAGGACTTCGCCGCCGTCGCCCGCGTCATGGACGCGGTCTCGGACCGGTTGGTCGCCGGGCACCCGGAGGCGGAGATCCGCTAGCCGCTTCGCGGCCAGCGGATCTCGTTGCGGGTCGGCACCGTCACTCACCCTCGCCGGGCACGTCACCGGGTCTCGACACACGGGTCGCGGCTTCGTCCCTCAGCCGCGCCGCTCGCTCGACCACCGATCGACGGGTCCGCTGCGCGTCCCCGCCCCGTCAGTCCCTCGTGAGCCGGCGGTGGGTGACCCGGTGCGGCCGGGCCGCCTCGGCGCCCAGGCGCTCGATCTTGTTCTCCTCGTAGGCCGCGAAGTTGCCCTCGAACCAGAACCACTTGGCGGGGTCCTCGTCGTCGCCCTCCCAGGCCAGGATGTGGGTGGCGACGCGGTCGAGGAACCACCGGTCGTGGGAGGTGACCACGGCACAGCCGGGGAAGTCGAGCAGCGCGTCCTCGAGCGAGGACAGCGTCTCGACGTCGAGGTCGTTGGTGGGCTCGTCGAGCAGCAGCAGGTTGCCACCCATCTTGAGGGTCAGCGCGAGGTTGAGGCGGTTGCGCTCACCGCCGGAGAGCACGCCGGCCTTCTTCTGCTGGTCCGGACCCTTGAAGCCGAACGAGGCGACGTAGGCACGGGAGTTCATCTCGAAGTTGGCGACCTTGATGAAGTCGAGGCCGTCGGAGACGACCTCCCAGACGTTCTTCTGCGGGTCGATGCCGCCGCGGCTCTGGTCGACGTAGGAGATCTTGACGGTCTGCCCGACGGTGAGCGAGCCCTCGTCGGGCTGCTCCTGGTCGGTGATCATCCGGAAGAGCGTGGTCTTGCCGACGCCGTTGGGGCCGATGACACCGACGATGCCGGCGCGCGGGAGCGAGAAGGTCAGGTCGTGCATGAGCGTGCGGCCCTCGAAGCCCTTGGTCAGGCCCTTCGCCTCGAGCACGACGTCGCCCAGGCGCGGACCGGCCGGGATGTTGATCTCCGAGGTGTCGATCTTGCGCATCCGGTCGGCCTCGGCCGCCATCTCCTCGTAGCGGGCGAGGCGGGACTTGGACTTCGCCTGGCGCGCCTTGGGGTTGGAGCGGACCCACTCCAGCTCCTTCTCCAGCATCTTGGCGCGCTTGGCGTCCTTCTGCCCCTCGATCTTGAGGCGCTCCTTCTTGGTCTCCAGGTAGGTGGAGTAGTTGCCCTCGTAGGGGTGGGTCTTGCCGCGGTCGAGCTCGAGGATCCACTCGGCGACGTTGTCGAGGAAGTACCGGTCGTGGGTGATCGCCAGGACGGCACCCGGGTACGTCGCCAGGTGGCCCTCCAGCCACTGGACCGACTCCGCGTCGAGGTGGTTGGTGGGCTCGTCGAGCAGCAGCAGGTCGGGCTGCTGGAGCAGCAGCTTGCACAGTGCGACCCGGCGGCGCTCACCACCGGAGAGGTTGTCGACGATCGCGTCCGGCGGCGGGCAGCGCAGCGCGTCCATCGCCTGGTCCAGGCGGCTGTCGAGGTCCCAGGCGTTGGCGTTGTCGAGGTCGGTCTGCAGGTCGCCCATCTCGGCCATGAGGGCGTCGAAGTCGGCGTCCGGCTCGGCCATCAGCTCGCCGATCTCGTTGAACCGGTCCATCTTGGCCTTGATCTCGCCGACGGCCTCCTGCACGTTCTGCAGGACCGTGGTGCCCTCGGTCAGCGGCGGCTCCTGCTGCAGCATGCCGACGGTGGCCTCGGGGTCGAGGATCGCGTCGCCGTTGTTGGCGTGCTCCAGGCCGGCCATGATCTTCAGCAGCGTGGACTTGCCGGTGCCGTTGGGGCCGACGACGCCGATCTTGGCGCCGTGCAGGAACGACAGCGTGACGTTGTCGAGGACGACCTTGTCACCGTGGGCCTTGCGGACGTTGCGCAGGGTGAAGACATATTCCGCCATGGTCCCCGAGCCTACCCACGGGGTCGGGGTGCTCCCGACCCCGGGGAGGCCTCCGGCCCCGCCGTCAGGCCGCCCGGCTGCCGTCGGTGTCGGCGCCGGTCACGGGGACGGTCCCTGGGACGGCCTCGCCACCCGCCCCCGCGACCGGTCCCTGCTCCTCGGTCCGCGCGGTCCCGCCCTCCTGGGCCGGGCGCTGGGCCCGGGTGAAGAGCGAGGTGCCGCGGTTGAGGTCGTGGCCGACCGACTGGGCGTCGATCTCGAAGGAGGTCACCTCCACGCCCGCCGCGTTGACCCAGGTGGAGGCGCGCAGCCGCCCCACGACCACGACCGGGTCGCTGCGCCGCAGCGAGTGGGCGCAGTGCTCCCCCAGCGCCCGCCAGGCGTTCACCGTGAACCACTGCGTCGTGTCGTCGCTCCACTCCCCCGTCGCCGGGTGGTAGCGCCGCGGCGTGGCCGCCAGCCGGAAGCTCGCCACGGGGGCGTTGCCCGCCCGGCGCAGCGACACCGGCCCCCCGATCCAGCCCTGCACGGTCACCGTCGTCTCGTTCAGCACCCTGGTCCTCCATCCCCGGGCTCGCCCGGACGTCTCGCGGGAGGCGGTCGCCCCACCGCGGACCACGGTGCCGGGGTCGGGGCGCCAGCGGGGGCGTCGGGAGGGCCGCTGGGGAGACGGGCGCAGGGCCGGGGGCTGTGGAGGGCCGGCGGGCCGCGTGGTCAGCCGGGAGATCTGCGGTGGTCGCCGACCACAGGTACCTCACGCGGTCTCGACACGCTCCGCCGCGACGTCGTCCCTCGGTCGGGGTCGCGGGAGGGACCACCGACGATCACGCCCGCTGACGCGGTCGTGATCAGGCCAGGGCGCGGTCGAGACCCTTCCGGACGGCGGTGTACGCCGTCAGCTCGGCCTGGACGGGCGCCACGACCAGCTCCGCGGAGACCTCCGAGACGGCGGCGCGCAGTCGCCCGTCGGCCGTGGCGGCCCGGCTGCGTGCGGTGGCCGAGACCAGCCCGCGGCACAGCAGCGCGAGCAGGACGCCCAGCACCACCCCACCGCCGAGCAGGAGCAGCGGCAGCGCGACCCCGCCGGCGCGGGGCAGGTCGGAGAGCCCACCGGAGGCGAGGGCGGCCACGCTCCAGGCGGCACCGCCGAGGGCGGCGAGGACCAGCAGCCACTGGAGCACCCGCACGGCCCCGGCCCACACCGGCAACCGGGTGGCGTCGAGGTCGACCCCGCGCACGGCGGCGTCGATCCGGTCGCCGACCTCGTCGAGGCGGGCGGTCGACGCGGCGCGCACGGACTCCGCGAAGGGCGCCGCGAGGCCCTGCGAGACGTCGTCGGCCAGGGCTCGGACCTCGGAGTCGATCCGGGCGCGCTGCACCGCGGTGGCCTGCGGAAGCGCGGCGCCGGACCCGCGCAGGGTGCGGGCGTCGGCCCCCAGGTCGAGCTCGAGCTTCTTGAGCGGGTCGGGGCGCATGCGGCTGGTCCAGGAGATGAGCGGCCAGCCGGTGGCGCGGCCGGCCCGCCGGCGGGCGGAGCGCTCCACGGCCTCGACGATCACGGGCACGCCGGCGGCCTCGGCCAGCGCGGAGTCCAGGGCGGCGACCCGGTCGGCGGACAGGGTGCGCGTGGGCGCGTCGCCGGCCGCGGCGCGCAGCTCGGCGGCGGCGGCACGCACGTCGGCCTCGATCCGGCCCGCGGTCATCCGCTTGTCGGCGACCCGCCGCCCGATCTCCTCGCGCAACGCGTCCAGGCCCACCCCGTGCCGCGCGGAGATGGGGATGACGGGGACGTCGGGGATGCCGTCGGCGGCCAGCAGGCGGCGTACGTCCTCGACCATCGCGTCGCGGCGGTCCTCGGGCACGGTGTCGATGTGGTTGAGCACCACGACCATGACCTCGGAGTGGCTGCGCAGCGGCGCGAGGTAGCGGTCGTGGATGGCGGCGTCGGCGTACTTCTGCGGGTCCAGGACCCACACGAACATGTCGGCCAGCGCCACGAGGCGGTCGACCTCGAGGTGGTGGGCGACCTCGGTGGAGTCGTGGTCGGGCAGGTCGAGCAGCACGACGCCCTCGAGCGCGTTGGACTCCCGACGGGTGTCGAGCATCGAGTCACGCGTGGTCTGGTGCCGCGGCGGGATGCCGAGCCACTCCAGCAGCTCGGCCGCACCCTCGGTGCCCCACACGCAGGCGGTCGCCCACGACGTGGTCGGACGGCGTACGCCGACGGCCGAGAGCTCCAGGCCGGTGAGGGCGTTGAACGTGGAGGACTTGCCCGAGCCGGTCGCGCCGGCGATGCCGACGACCGTGTGGTGGGCCGAGAGCCGCAGCCGGCTCGCGCCGCGGTCGACGACCGCCGCCGCGCGCTCGACGAGCTCGTCGTCGAGGCGGCCGCGAGCCGCCTCCGTCGCGGTCGCGAGGCCCTCGATGCGGGCGCCCACGTCGGTGCCCCGGGTGACCAGCTTCCGGGCCCCCTCCAGCAGCGACGTCATCGCTTCCTCACCGTCTCGGACATGGTGCCGCCCACCCTAGGGGGTCGGCACGAGGCGCGTGACACCACCTCGACCACTCTCGGAGCCACTCCGGTGTCCTCGCTCAGTGCTCGCGCTGGGCGCTGGCGAACCGCACGTCGTCGACGCGGCGGGCTGCGGCACGCAGCTGCTCGGGGACCTCCGGGGAGAGTCCGAGCCCGTCGACCAGCGCGGTCCAGCGCGCCTGCTCGGTGGCCATGAGCCCGGTGACCCGCTCCTCGAGCATCAGCCGCGCACGCTCGGCCATGCCACGCACGGCCTGGTCCCCGAAGACCGCCTCGAGCAGCTTCTGGCCCAGCGCGGCCGAGCCGCCGGCGATGCCGGCCTCGGCCCCGGTGAGACCGGCGGTGTGGGAGAAGACCACGACCATGAGCGCCACCGAGAGCCCGTTGACGCCGAACGCCAGGAAGCGGGCGGTGGTGCGCTTGCCCTCCCCCTCGGCGCGGACCATGTCGAGCACGTCGGTCTGCCACTCGCGCACGGCCCGCTCGGCGCGGCGCCGCAGGTCGCGCGAGGCGCGACCCAGCTCGGGACCGCCGGCGGCGAGCAGGGCCTCGCCCGCGGCCTGCTGCTTCCAGGCGCGCTCGGCGGCCTCGGCCGCCTGCTCGGCGTGCTCGAGGACCAGCAGCTCCAGGCCCGACTCGACCGCCACGGTGACCCGCTCGGCCTGCTGGGGCTTGCCCTTCACCGCGCCGACGACCCGGTCGCGCAGCCAGCCGACCTTGGTCTCCAGCGAGCGCAACAGCTCGCCGGTGCCGACGAACTCCTGCCAGCGCGCCAGGATCTCGCCGCGCATCAGGGTGCCGTCGGCGGTGGCGACCAGGGCGCGGTCGAGGGCGTCGGAGTAGGCCTGGTCGCTGAGCCGGCGCAGGTGCTCGGCGGCGTCCACCTGGGCGGCCGCCGCGTCGGCGACCGGGTGGACGTGGTGGGTGAGGGAGCGGATCGCACCGTCCAGGGTCTGGCGCACCACCGCGCCGCGGGCCCCGGAGTCCTCGGCCAGCGAGTCCAGCCAGCCCCGGACCTCGGCCACGTGGGACGCCGGGAGCAGGCCCTCCTCGTCGACGCTGCCCTCGTGCACCACGAACAGCGGGGAGTCCTTCAGCCCGCGGGCCGCCAGCATCCGCGCCAGGTGCGCGGCGACGGTCTGCACGGCTTCGGGGGCTGTGCGGTCGAGCACGATGGCCACGGCCGTCGACCGGTCGGCCGCCTGCTTGAGGAAGGTCCAGGGCACCTGGTCGGCGTACCTCGCGGCCGAGGTGACGAAGAGCCACATGTCGCCCGCGGCGAGCAGCTGCGCGGCCAAGGCCCGGTTGCGCTCGTCGACGGAGTCGACGTCGGGGGCGTCCAGCACGGCCAGGCCCTGCGGCACCGACTCCGTGGCCACGAGCTGGAGGCAGTCGGGGTCGTCGGTGCTGTGGTCGACGCGACGCAGGTCGGGCAGCAGCCGGTCCTGGCCGAACCAGTGGCCGTCGTCGGGGTGGTGCACCAGCACGGGCGAGCGCGTGGTCGGTCGCAGGACACCGGAGGCGGTGACGCGGTGGCCGACCAGGGAGTTGACCAGGGTCGACTTGCCGGCGCCGGTCGAGCCGCCGACGACGGCCAGCAGCGGCGCGTCGACGGTCATGACCCGCGGGATGACGTAGTCCTCGAGCTGGTCGACCATCTCGCGGTGGGAGGCGCGGACCGCCTCGACGCCGGGCAGGTCCAGCGGCAGCGTGGTCGCCTGCAGGGCGCCGCGCAGGCGCACCAGCGCGGTGATCATCTGCGCGTCGCCGGCGCCGACGTCGGTCGCGGCCTCGTGCCGGGCACTCACTGGGCGCTCATGCGGGTCGGGACCACCTGTCCGGGGAAAGCGATGGAGGGGCGTACGGCGCGGATGAGGACCACGTGGTCGTAGCCGCGCACGGCGAAGTCTGGCGGCGGGGTGCCGCGCAGGTAGCGATGATGCAGGAAACCCAGCTCGACCGCTGCCTGTTGGTAGACCCGCATCGCCTGCTCGCCCTCCGGGCCGCCGTGCCGGCGGGCGAACGCGCGGGCCGTGCGACGGGCCCGCAGGTCCACGACCCAGGCGATGTCGGTGGCCGGGAGCAGGCCGCGGTGGGCGGCGTCGCCCAGCGCGTTGACCAGCATCCGCTGCTCGTAGCGGCGCGCCCACAAGGCCAGCGCCAGCATGCCGGCCAGGGCCGGGACCATGAGCACGAGGTAGACGACCACGAAGCCGCCGAAGCCGATGAAGGCCGAGCCGTTCCAGAGCGCGTGGGTGACCACGGCCAGGACGTAGCCGCCCAGGGGCGCCAGCCAGCGCACCGCGCCGGACCGGCTCCCCACGGCGATGCCGACCCCGACGCCGATGAAGGTCGTGAAGAGGGGGTGGGCGAAGGGGCTGACCAGGCAGCGCAGGACGAAGGTCGTGGTGAGCGCCTCGGTGCCGCCCGGGCCCATGCCGTCGGTGCCGTTGTAGGCGGCGGCGAGGTAGAGGATGTTCTCGACGAAGGCGAAGCCGATCCCGACCATGCCGGCGTAGACGATGCCGTCGAGGATGCCGTCGAGCTCCGCCCGGCGCAGCCACAGCAGCAGCACCAGGAAGGCACCCTTGCTCGCCTCCTCGGTGACGGGCGCGACCACCGCGAGGCTCGCGGCCTCGGTGAAGCCGACGAACAGGCCGCCGATGCCCTGCACCAGCAGGGCTCCCGCGGTCGCCACGAAGCCGCCCCAGAGCAGCCCGAGCGCCAGCAGCGAGCGGGGCTCGGGCTCGTAGCGGTCCAGCCAGAGGTAGCAGCCCACGAGCGGCCCGACCGGCAGCGCCGCCAGCACCGTCGCCAGCAGGAGCGAGGAGGGCGCACCCGACAGGGCGAGCACGAGGAGCATCGGCAGCGCACCGAGGGCGACGAGCACGGTCACCACCACGGTGAACGCGACACCCTCGCGGCGGGACCTGACCATGCGCACGAGCCTATCGGCCGGGGGCGCGTCGACCTCTCCGCGGCTCGCGGCGGGGTTCGAGCAGGCCGCACGACGACCGCCCGCGGCCCGGTTCAGCCTCGGCTCGCCCGGGGTCGTCGCCGTCGTACAGTGGCCGGCATGAGCGAGGAGAGCACCCCGGGCACCGCCGAGCAGACCGCCCAGCAGAGCGCCGAGCCGCGCACCGAGTCGCACGACCCCGCGGTCCCGGAGGCGTACGCCGCGTTCATGCGCACCGCCTGGGGCGAGCGTGAGCTCGACCTGCCGCGCCACCCCGTGGCCGACCACGCCGCCCGTCGTCGCGCCGCGCTCTCCGAGGCCTTCCCCGGCGAGCGGCTGGTGCTGCCCGCCGGCACCTACAAGGTGCGCAGCAACGACACCGACTACCGCTTCCGGGCCGACACCGCGCACGCCTACTTCTGCGGCAACCTCACCTCCGACGCGGTGCTGGTCGTCGAGGACGGCGAGGGCGTGCTCTACGCCCGGCCGCGCTCCTCGCGCGATACCGACGAGTTCTTCCGTGACCGGCAGTACGGCGAGCTGTGGGCCGGGCGCCGCCCGTCGCTGAAGGAGATCTCCGACTCGCTCGGCCTCGAGGTGCGCCACGTCGACGAGCTGGCCCGGCGCCTCGACGGCGGCGCCAAGACCCGCGTGCACCGCGGCGTCTCGGCCGCGGTCGACGGTCTGGTGCCGGGCGACACCGCCCGTGACGACGAGCTCGCCCGGGTGGCCTCCGAGCTGCGGCTGGTCAAGGACAACTGGGAGGTCGCCGAGCTGCAGGCCGCCTGCGACGCCACCACCCTGGGCTTCGAGGACTCCGTCGCCGACTGGGAGAACGTCCTGCGCTACGGCGAGCGCTGGCTGGAGGGCACGTTCTTCCGCCGCGCCCGCACGATGGGCAACGACATCGGGTACGACTCCATCGTCGGCGGCGGCCGGCACGCCACGACGCTGCACTGGATCGAGAACTCCGGCCCGATCACCCCCGGCGAGCTGGTGCTGCTCGACATGGGCGTGGAGGGCCACAACCTCTACACCGCCGACGTCACCCGCACCCTGCCGGTCGACGGCACGTTCACCCCGCTGCAGCGCGAGCTCTACGAGCTGGTGCTGGCGGCGCAGGAGGCCGGCATCGAGGCGGTCCGCCCGGGTGCCGAGTTCCAGGCCCCGCACCTGGCGGCGATGACGGTGCTCGCCCACGGCCTCGCCGACATGGGCCTGCTCCCGGTCAGCGCCGAGGAGTCCCTGGCGCCCGACAACAAGACCTACGCGCGCTGGACCCTGCACGGCACCAGCCACATGCTCGGCATGGACGTCCACGACTGCGGTCGCGCGGCTCCCGAGGCCTACGCCAAGGGCACGCTGGCCGAGGGCATGGTGCTCACCGTCGAGCCGGGCCTCTACTTCCAGGAGGACGACCTGCTCGTCCCGGAGGAGCTGCGCGGCATCGGCATCCGGATCGAGGACGACATCCTCGTCACGGCCGACGGCTGGCGGAACCTCTCCGGCGCGCTCCCCCGCGTCGCCGACGACGTGGAGCAGTGGATGGCGGCGCGCACGCGCTGAGCGTCGTACGACGGGGGGCGGGTCAGGCCGTCGGCAGGTCGATCCAGAAGGCCGACCCGCGCCCGGGCACCGACTCGGCGCCGATCGAGCCCCCGTCGCGCTCGGCGACGGTCCGCGCGAGCGGCAGGCCGAGCCCCGTGCCGGGCACCTCGAGGTGGAAGCGGACGAAGGGCTCGAAGGCCTCGCGCAGCTGCTCGGGGTCCAGGCCCAGCCCGGTGTCCCTCACGACCAGGCGCACCCGCGCCTCACCGCCCTCGCCGACCATGGGCTCGGCGCCCACCTCGACGCTGCCGCCGGGGCGGTTGTGCACGACGGCGTTGCCCACGAGGGTGGCCAGCACCTGCCGCAGCCCGGCAGGACGGGCGAGCGCCGCCAGCCCGTCCGGCACCGTGCTGGTCAGCGTCACACCGGCGCGGGCCGCGGGGACCCGGTGCCAGTGCAGGACGTCGGCGACGGCGCCGGCCACGTCGACCGGGACGCGGTTGTCCTCGCTGCCGAGCACCCGGGCGGTGCCGAGGAGGTCCTCGACCACGGCCAGGAGGTGCTCGGCCACGGCCAGGACCTGACCGGCATCGCGGGCCACCCCGGCGGCGAAGTCGCCCGGCGGCTGCTGCTCGGCCTCGTCGGCCAGCAGCTCGGCGTACCCGATGATCGTGGAGACCGGAGTGCGCAGCTCGTGGCTCACGGTCGCGACCAGCTGCTGCTGACGGGTGTGGGCCCGCTCGCCCACGGCCACCGCGTCGAGCAGCAGCCGCTGGTCGTGCTGGTGCCCCAGCAGGGCCGACAGTGCCGCGACGACCATCCGGTAGTCGGCCAGGAGCCCGTCGGACCAGGGGCCGGGGGTGCTGCGGGCGAGGGAGAACGAGCCGTACATCACCTCGCCGCGCTGCAGCGCGCACGTCACCAGCGCGGCGGTGCCGCACGCCTCGAGCTCCTCGCGGTCGCGGGCGCCGGCGACGGGGAGCCGGTCGCGGTCGGGGACGGCGACGATCTCGTCGCGCGCCCATTGGGAGACGTAGGGCATCGTCAGCGCGCCCTCGGGGCCCTCCCCGCCGGGAGCGGACCGGCACGGCGAGCCGGGCACCAGCCACTCGCGCAGCCAGACCCGGTCGCCCAACCGGGCCCACCCGGTCTGGTCGTCGGGCGGGGTGAGCGTGAGCGCGAGGACCACCATCTCGACCTCGTCGGAGGCGAGGAAGTGCTGGGCGACGAGCTCGCAGGCGGCCGCGACCGGGTCGCGGAAGGACAGGATCCGCCGGGACAGGGCGGCCGCCGACGCGGAGACGGGTCCCTCGTCGAGCTGCTGGAGGCCCTCAGGCGGTGCGGCGGTCACGTCACTCCTCGAGTGGCGGTGGGCCCGGGAGGCAGCGCAGGCGCGCCGGCGACGGGAAGATGCCCCTAGTCTGGTCGATCCGTGCCGGTGTCACGAGAGTGACACGCCGCTCGAGGGCCCACCGCGCGAGCGCCGTGAGCTGGGCCAGGCCAAGGCTCCGACCCGGGCAGGCGTGCGGTCCGGCCCCGAACGGCAGCCACGCCCCCGGACGTACGTCGGTGCCGGACCACCGCACCGGGTCGAACTGCGCCGTGGCGCTGGTGCCCGGCGGCACGTGCGCGTCGTCGAGGCCCAGCAGCAGGGGGCTCACGAGGACGACCGCGTGCGCGGGGACCCGGCCCTCACCCACCGCGACCTCGCGGGTGGTCATCCGCGCGCTGACCCAGGTCGGCGGGCGCAGGCGCAGCACCTCCCAGACGACCTCGGCGCAGAGGTCGTGGTCGCGGGCGAGCGCGGCCGCCTCCGGGTGCTCGGCGAGCAGGACCAGCAACCAGGCGCCGGCCGCGATCGGGACCTGGACCCCGGCGGCGAGCTCGACCGCGGCGACCGGTGGGCGCTCCACGTGGAGGTCGGCGAGCGCCCCCTCGAGCGCTTGGCGCGCGCGGCGTTCCGCGCGCCGCAGGCGGCTCCATCGCGCGGGCGGCCGGTCGGCGGCGATCACCGGGCCGAGGGAGTCGACCCAGGCCAGGACCAGCTCGGCGACCCGGTCCCGGTCGCGGGTGGCGAGCGGCCCGAGGACCGCATCGGTGGTGGACCGGGCGACCGGTGCGCGCAGCACCGCCATCGCCTCGGCCTCGGCCTCGTCGTCCCAGGCGGCGCAGGCCAGGACCAGCTCGGACTCGAACGTGGTCAGCCCCCGGGCGACCTGGTCGGGGCGCAGACGCGGCAGGACGGGTTGCGGGCCAGAGGTGGCGCGGCGCGAGACGTCGACGGGGAAGACGAAGGAGTCGGTGTCGGTGAGGACGCGCCGGGTGTCGGCGTTCGTCGTCACGAGGTGCGGCCCGTGGGGGCCGAGGAGGACGGGACCGGGTCGGCCGCGCGCAGCCAGGACGGCACCGAGGCGCCCGAGCGCCCGGGTGTCGCCTACGGCATCACCTGCGGTGTCGACCGGCCTCAGGGGCCGGGGCGCCACGCGTAGACGGCAGTGAGCTGACGAGCGGCGCGACGTGCACGGAGCTTCGCGATCATGTGCGTACTTCCTCCCCTGTGAGTGCCGGGGCCGCAGACGTCGGACCCGGGCCGGAGACCTCCCAGTACCCCGGTGCGCGGAGACTATCCCGCCGGTCCAGACCGCCGCCAGGGAATCAGGACCCGAGCACCCCGGTGATGAGCTCCTCCAGCTGCTGGCGGCGCAGCGGCTTGGGCAGCACGTCGTGGATGCCCAGCTCCTGCAGCAGCGGCCGCTTGTCGCCGGCCCAGGCGCTCACGACCACGATCCGCACCCCGTGGGCGTGCTCGGGGTGCTCCTGCACCCAGCGCACGACCTCCTCGCCGGTCATCCGCGGCATCGACAGGTCGAGCAGCATCAGGTCGTAGCGGTCCCGCTGCAGCGCCTCGACGGCCTCGACCCCGTCCGCGGCCTCGTCGGCCTGGTGGCCCTGGCGGTGCACCATCCGGGTCATGACCTCACGGATGTCCTCGGTGTCGTCGACGACGAGGAACCTCAGACGTCGGTCCGAGGCACCCGAGGTGGGGGCTTCCTGGGTCACGGGCGGATCGTACCCACCGAAAGCCGGCGACACCCCTCGGCGACTGCTTCCGTTGCTGCAGCGAACTCAGCTACTCGGGCAGGGTGCGCAGTGCTGAGCCGTGGATGACGCCCCTCGCCTGGTTGTTGCGGGCGGGCAGCACACGAATCGTGATCGACTGCCCGTGCTCGCTCGGCCGCACGTAGTAGCAACCATCGGTGTCCGGGCAATAGATCGCGACCACGTCGACCTCGCTCTTGTCCATCGGACTCGTGTGGGTGCCGTGGCGGTCGGCCCACAAGGATCGGAAGTGCACGGTCAGCGCTCCTGCCCGGGCGGATCGGTATTTCACCTGGACTCGAACGAAGGCGCCGGCCTTGTAGGCGACGAGATCGAAGGCCGAGTGCTCCGTGACGGGGAAAAGGATCGCGTGACCGGACCCGGCAAGGTCTGCGTGCACCTTGGCGACCCCCAAGTCCCCCTTGTCCTTGGTGTGGTGGCGGCTCACCATGTGCCGAGACTAGCGGCCTACCCGTCTGTTGGTCTGGTCCTGGACTTAGGCTTTGGTCCCCAGCCTCCGTAGCTCAGTTGGATAGAGCGAGTCACTTCTAATGACTTGGTCGCAGGTTCGAGTCCTGCCGGGGGTGCTCACGTCGCGGACTGCGCCTGCGTTTGCTCGCGGTGACCTCCCACGTTGATCGGCTGCGGACGACGCGGCGGCGCAGGGGTGGGCCTGGTCGGCCTCGTTCAGTGGGTCGGACGTGACCGCGGACCGGCTCAGATCAGCAGGTGGTGCGACAGGTCCCCGACCAGGTCGACGTGCATCGTGCGGCTCTCGAACCACCAGGAGCCGTCGATGCGGTGGAAGGTGTCGTGGTAGCGCCCGGCGATGATCGGCTGCAGGGCGAGCGCCTCGGTCGCCTGGAGGACGGTGAAGCGGCTGCGGCAGGTCGCGGTGCCGGACTCGTCGTCGACCTCGAGGATGAGGTTGGTCGTGACGTGGTGGGTACGCGGCGTGCCGGTCTCCTCGTGGACGCGGGTGGTGGCGGCGTACAGGCGGCGCACCGCGTCGCGCCCCTCGAAGACCGTCTCCGGTCCGCCGCCCTCGACCCCGTGGATGCGGCCGTGCGTGAACAGCTCCGCCACCCCGTCGAGGTCGCCGGCGTCGATGCGCTCGGCATAGGTGTGGACCAGGTTCTCGATGACGCGGGCGCTGTCGGCGCCGGGAGCGGCGGGCACGTCCGCAGGATAGGGGTCGCCGTGCACGTCGCGTGCACACTCGTTCACCCCGTCGGATGGACCTGGGCCGAGGACCGGGACGTAGGTTCGGGCCACCCGTCGTCGGCGGGACTCGGGCGAAGGGACGACTCGTGCCCCAGCACTGGCAACAGCACCCCCCCTCGTGGGGACGGGGTCCGGCCCTCGACCTGCGGACGGGCGGGCAGGCGTGGGAGCGCCTCGTGGTCGTCTCGGCCCACCCCGACGACGAGAGCCTGGGCGTCGGCGGGCTGATCGCGCACGCCCACCGGGCCGGGATCGGCGTCTACCTCGTGCTCCTCACCGCCGGGGAGTCCTCGCACCCGCCTGCCGAGCACTGCTCCCGGCACTCGCTGGCCACCCGGCGCCTCGCCGAGATGGACGCAGCCGTCGACCTGCTCGCACCGGGCTCCCCCGTCGTCTTCCTCGGCGCGCCCGACGGCGGGGTGGCCGACGTCGAGGAGGAGGTCGTCGCCGCGCTCGGCGAGATCGTCGGCGAGGGCCACGGCACGCTCCTGGTCGCACCCTGGCGCCGCGACGGGCACCCCGACCACGACGCCGCCGGGCGGGCCGCCGCCCGGGTGGCCGCGTCGAGCGGGGCCCGGCTCGTGGAGTACCCGCTGCTGATGTGGCACCGGCTCCAGCCCGACGAGGCACCGTGGGAGCAGATGGCCGTGCTGCGCCTCGACGAGGCGTCCCTGGAGACCAAGCTCGCCGCCATCCGGGCGCACGCCTCCCAGATCCGCGGCGCCGATGGCGCACCGGCCCCGCTGGACGGCCGCTTCCTCGGCCACTTCACCGTGCCGCTGGAGCACCTCGTGCTGGCCACCGAACCGGCACCTCGGCCTCCGCGTGGCCAGGACCCGGTGGCGCTCGTCACTCACGTCTGACCGGCACCGGCGCCCGTCAGCCGGCGTACGCGTCGATCTCGGCGAGCAGCCGACGGCGTACGTCGTCGGGGGCGAAGGAGGCGCGCACCGACGTGCGGGCGAGCTCCTTGACACCCTCCTCGTCGAGGCCGAGCAGGTCCACGGCGATCTCGTACTCCCGGTTGAGCGTCGTGCCGAACATCGGCGGGTCGTCGGAGGCGATCACCACCGTCACCCCGGCCTCGACGAAGCGCGGCAGCGGGTGCTCCTCGATCCGCGCGACCGCGCGGGTCGCGAGGTTGGAGGACGGGCACACCTCCAGCGGTACGCCGCTCTCCGCGAGGTGCGCGAGGAGCGCGGGGTCCTGCGCGGCACTGGTCCCGTGGCCGATGCGCTCGGCACCGAGCTCCTGCAGGGCGTCCCACACCGTGCCCGGCCCGGTCGTCTCCCCCGCGTGCGGCACCGAGCGCAGCCCGGCGGCCCGGGCGGCCTCGAAGTGCGGGCGGAACTGGGGCCGCGGCACCCCGATCTCGGGCCCGCCGAGGCCGAAGCCGACGAGCCCGTCGCCGCCGTGCCGCAGGGCGTAGTCCAGCGTCGCGTCGGCCGCCGGCAGCCCGGCCTCGCCGGGGATGTCGTAGACCCAACGCAGCACGAGGCCGAAGTCGCGCTCGGCCGCGACCCGGGCGTCCTCGAGCGCCTCGGTGTAGGCCTCGATCGGCATCCCCACGCCTTCCTCGTGCGGGCGTACCGAGGTGTAGGGCGTGCACGTGAGCTCGGCGTAGCGCAGCGACTGGCCGGTCGCCATCTCGCGGGCGACCTCGTAGGTCAGCACCCGGACGTCCTCGGGGGTGCGCACCAGGTCGACGACCGCGAGGTAGACCTCGATGAAGTGCGCGAAGTCGCGGAACTCGAAGAAGCGGCCCAGCTCCTCGGGGTCCGACGGCACGACGCCGGGGTGGCGCCGGGCGAGCTCGGAGACGATCCGCGGCGAGGCCGAGCCGACGTGGTGGACGTGCAGCTCGGCCTTGGGCAGAGCGGCGATGAAGGCGGGGTCGACGGCCACGTGTCAGGCCACCGCGTCGCGGACGGCCTGGATGATCTCCTCGGGCGAGCCCTGGACGACCTGGCCGTCGACCAGCACGGTCGGGGTGCCCTGCACGCCGGCCTCCTGGGCGGCCTGCGTGGCGGCGTCCACCCAGTCGCGCATGGTCTCCTCGAGGATGCCCTCGGAGACCTCGGACTCCTCGGCGCCCGCCTCGACGGCGAGGTCCAGCAGCGCCTGGTTGTCCGGGAAGGGGCCGGACTCCGACGGCTGGTTCTCGAAGAGCAGGTCATGGAAGGTCTTGGCGACCTCGGGGCCGGACTCGGTCAGGACGACCGCGAAGGCGTTGACCGCCCGCGGGCTGTAGTCGCTGATCCGCTCCAGCAGGTTGAAGGGGCGGTACTCCACCAGCACCTCGCCGTCGGCGGCCAGCTCCTCGAAGGGCTCACGGCTCGCGGACTCCAGGTCGCCGCAGAACGGGCAGAGGAAGTCCTCGTAGACGATGACGTCGACCGGGGCGTCGGGGTCGCCCATCGTCACGCCGTACTCGCTGCTGCCCGCGGGGGTGGCGGTGACGTCCGAGGAGCCGTCGGTGGCGCGGACGAAGAGGAACGCGGCTCCCACGATGAGCACCATCGCGACGACGACGAGCGTGACCGAGCGGATGGTGCGGCGACGCTCGGCGGCCTTCTGCGCCTCGCGGGCGGCCTGGGCGCGGGCCGCGCGCTCCTCGGCTCGGGCGCGGGAGTTCTTCGACATGGCTCCGAGGGTAGGAGGTCGGGCTGAAACAGCGCTGAGAGGACCCCGCGTAGGGTGTGGCCCCATGACCGACCGACTGGTGTGGATCGACTGCGAGATGACCGGGCTCGACCTCGGCACCGACGCCCTGATCGAGGTCGCCGCACTGGTCACCGACTTCGACCTCAACGTGCTGGGCGAGGGCGTCGACGTGATCGTGCGCCCCCCGGCGGAGGCGCTGGAGCAGATGATCCCCTTCGTGCGGGAGATGCACGAGAAGTCCGGCCTGCTCGAGGAGCTCGAGGGCGGCCTCGACCTCGCCGAGGCCGAGCGCCAGGTCCTCGACTACGTCCGCCAGCACTGCCCCGACGGCAGCCGCCCCCCGCTAGCCGGCAACACCGTCGCCACCGACCGGGCGTTCCTGGCCCGCGACATGCGCGAGCTCGAGGGCTTCCTCCACTACCGGATCGTCGACGTCTCCTCGATCAAGGAGCTGTCCCGCCGGTGGTTCCCGCGGGCCTACTACGCGGCGCCCGAGAAGCGCGGCAACCACCGCGCCCTGGCCGACATCCAGGAGTCGATCGAGGAGCTGCGCTACTACCGCGAGGCGGTCTTCGTGGCCACCCCCGGCCCCGACACCGACACCTCGCGCGCGATCGCTGCCCGGCACGGTGGCGCGCTGACCGGCCTGGGCCAGCCGACCGCCGACGCAGAGGTGGCGTCGGATTCGGTGACTGCCCCCTAGTCCCCTACACTCATCCCCGGTCCGGCCCTGCCGGCCCGTGGTGGGTGTAGCTCAGCTGGTAGAGCATCGCGTTGTGGTCGCGAGGGTCGCGGGTTCAAGCCCCGTCACTCACCCCATGTGCACGAGCCCCTGACCCGTGAGGGTCAGGGGCTCGATGCGTCCTGGAGCGGTCAGGCGGGGACCTGCCCGAAGGACCCGCGCTGGAAGTCCTGGTAGGCCTGCAGGACCTCGGCCTTGGTGTTCATGACGAACGGCCCGGCCCAGGCCAGCGGCTCGCGGATCGGCTGGCCGCCGACGACGATGACCTCCATCTTCGGCGAGCGCCCCTCCTGGGTGCGGTCGGCGGCCACCGTGAGGAAGTCACCGGCGCCCATCGCCGCGGTCTGCCCGGTCCGGATCGGCCGCTGCTCGGTACCGACGGTGCCGCGGCCCGAGAGCACGTAGACCAGCGCGTTGTGCTCGACGGTCCACGGCAGCTCCAGCTGGGCGCCGGGCTCGATGGTGGCGTGCACCAGCGTCATCGGGGTGTACGTCGAGCCGGGGCCCTCGTGGCCGTCGACCGAGCCGGCGATGACCCGCACGAGCGAGCCGGCGTCGGCGCTGGCCAGCAGGGCGACCTCGCGGGAGCGGATGTCCTGGTACTTGGGTGCGTTCATCTTGGCCGAGCGCGGCAGGTTCACCCACAGCTGGATGCCGTGGAAGAGACCACCGCTCATCACCAGCGACTCCGGCGGGGCCTCGATGTGCAGCAGGCCGCTGCCCGCGGTCATCCACTGGGTGTCACCGTTGGTGATGGTGCCGCCACCGCCGTGGGAGTCCTGGTGGTCGAAGGTGCCGTCGATGATGTAGGTGACGGTCTCGAACCCGCGGTGCGGGTGCCACGAGGTGCCCTTGGGCTCGCCCGGGGCGTACTCCACCTCGCCCATCTGGTCCATCATGATGAACGGGTCGAGGTGCTGCAGGTCGATGCCCGCGAAGGCGCGGCGGACCGGGAAACCCTCGCCCTCGTAGCCCTGCGGGGCGGTGCTGAGCTGCCACACGGGGCGCGGCTGGTCCCCCAGCCCCGGCGCCTTCAGACGCGGCAGGACGGTGAGGTCGTCGACGGTGATCGCAGGCATGGTGGGCACCTCTCGGGCAGGGGATCGATGATCTGCCGGGTCCAACGGTAGTTGAATGTTGGATATTCCGGGAGGGTGGCCGCGGCCGGCCCTGGACCGGGACCACCCGGAGCCCCTCAGACGAGCGCCGGGAGCTCCACCCAGAACGTCGTGCCCTCCCCCTCGGCGCTCGCCACCCGGATGCTGCCGCCGTGCTGGCGCACCACCGCGTGGGCGATCGACAGCCCCAGTCCGCTGCCCGGGATCGCCTGGCGCTGGGCGTTGGAGGAGCGGAAGAAGCGCGTGAACAGCAGCTCCTGCTCCGCGACCGGGATCCCGATGCCCGTGTCGCTGACCCGGAGCGTCGTGCCGTCGCCGCCGGTCCCCAGGCCGACCTCGACCCGGCCTCCGGCGGGGGTGAACTTCACCGCGTTGGCGACGAGGTTGACCACGGCCCGCTCCAGCATGTCCCGGTCGCCGAGGAACGGCACCGGGTCCGCGGGCAGCTCGATCCCCAGGTCGAGCCCGCCGGTCTCGGCCGCGGGTGCCACCACCCCGCAGGCCTCGGTCACCACCTGACGCAGGTCCACGACCCGCGGTGCCAGGTTCAGCCCGTCCTCCTGCAGCCGCGAGAGCGTGAGGAGGTCGTCGATCAGCGCCAGCAGCCGCTCGGCGTTGCGGGACACCTTGGCCAGGGCCCCGTGCTGCGGTGTGCCGAGCTCGCCGAACTCGCCGTCGAGCAACAGCTCGAGGTAGCCGTGGATGCTGGTGATCGGGGTGCGGAGCTCGTGGCTGACCGAGGACACGAACGCGTCCTTGACCGAGTCGACCTCCTGCATCCGCTGCAGCGCCGAGCGGAGCGCCTCCTCGGCCTCGACCCGGTCGGTGACGTCCTCGGAGGTGGAGAGGTAGCCGATGACCTCACCCGCCTCGTCGGTCAACCGGCTCAGCGTCATCGAGTGCGTGCGCTCGGTCCCGTCCGCGCGGATGAAGACCATGTCCACACCGGCCATCGCGTGCTCGAGCATGTGGTCGGCGACGGCCTGCAGCGTCGGCTCGACGCCGAGCTCGGCGGCCTTGGCCGCGATGGTCTCGCGGCTGTGGAAGATCAAGGTGCTGCGCCCCATGACCTCCTCCGCGGCGTAGCCGAGCATCCGCTCCGCGCCCGGGTTGAAGAGGGTGATCCGGCTGTCACGGTCGGCGCCGATGATCGCGACACCGGTGGTGCCGCTGACGATCCTGTCGAGGGTGTCGCGCTCGGCGCGGGCCACGCGGGCCGCCTCGACGCTCTCCCCCACGCGCAGGATGAGCGGCACCACGATGAGCGCACACACGGCGGCGAACGCCGCCAGCAGCACGCCGCGCATGTCCCGCGGGAGGTCGTGCAGCTCCGGCGCCGCCGCGAACGGCCCGTGCCCGTCGCTCGTCAGCAGCACGGCGAAGGCCAGCAGCAGCACCATCTGCGCCAGCGCCTCGCGTGCGCCGATGCGCAGGGCGCTCCAGGCCAGCAGCGGGATGAGCACGAACACCACCGACGGCAGGTCGCCCGGCCAGAAGACCAGCGGCGCGGCGACGGCGATGCTGGCCCACTGCAGCAGGTGCTCACCGCGCCCTGCGATGTCGGAGTGCTGGGGCAGCTGCGCCCACAGCGGTGTCAGCACCAGGTGGGAGGCCAGGTGGGCGGTGCCCAGCCCCAGGGCGACGTACGCCGGGTCGCCGTAGTCGACCAGCCACGAGGTGAGGGCGCCACCCGCGGCGCCGACAGCACCCGCGAGGAAGCAGGTCACGACCCAGCGCCGGAGGTCGCCGTCGTCGCGCAACCGCCAGGTGAGGCTCCGGCCGCGGGAGAGCAGCCACCAGACCAGCGCCACCTCGACGGTGATGGTGACGGCGTACCCCACCGCCACCTCGACCGGACGACCTCCGAGGCCGACGCTGACCACGGCCAGGCCGAGCACGGGCGCCAGCAGCCGGGGCGCCACCCGGCGTGGGCTCCACAGCAGGGCGCCGGCGGCGGCGCCGACCGGCCAGATACCGATCACCTTGCCGTCGTCGGGCGCCGCGGAGACCGCGAAGAAGCCGGTGACGGCGGTCAGGAGCAGCAGCGAGCCCGCACGCAGGGGCCAGGAGTGCCGCCACGCGTGCAGCAGCCGCGGGGGGACCGTCGGGTCCGGCGCCGGCCCTCCTCCCGGGCTGCGCAACCTGCTGAGCATCCGTGCTCCCTCTCCCCGCTGCGCCCACCGCGCACCCCTATGACAGCACCTCGCCGCAACCGGCACCATCACCGACGCCCCGGGCGGTGCGGCTTGCCCGTCGCCGGAGGGCACTGGCTAGGTTGGCGCGATGAGCACCGGGAACCCAGCACGGAGCCACTACGACGTCGTGGTCGTCGGCGGCGGTCACAACGGCCTGGTGGCCGCGGCGTACCTCGCCCGGGCCGGGGTCTCCACCCTGCTGCTCGAGCGGCTCGACCACACCGGTGGCGCAGCGATCTCCGCGCAGGCCTTCCGGGGCCACCCGGTCCGGCTCTCGCGCTACTCCTACCTCGTCTCGGTCATGCCCGACGAGCTGATGGCCGACCTCGACCTGGACGTCGCGCTCGTCTCGCGGCGCACCGCCTCCCACACCCCGACGCTGCGCGACGGTGTGCCCGGCGGCCTGCACGTCGAGCGACCCGAGGGTCCCCGCACGCGTGCGTCCTTCGCGGCGCTGACGGGCGGTGAGGAGGAGTACGCCGCGTGGCAGCGCTTCTACACCGAGGTCGGGACCCTCGCCGAGGCGCTGGCGCCGACCTTCCTGCAGCCGCTCCCCTCCGAGGCCGACCTGCGCGGCCGGGTGGACCCGGTCATCTGGCGCGACCTCGTCGAGCGCCCCCTGGGCGAGGCCGTGGAGCGGCGCTTCCGCGACGACACCGTCCGCGGCGTGGTCGCGACCGACGCGCTCATCGGCACCTTCGCCTCCCTGCACGACCCGTCGCTGGTGCAGAACCGCTGCTTCCTCTACCACCTGGTCGGCAACGGCACCGGGGAGTGGCGGGTGCCCGTGGGCGGCATGGGCGCGGTGACCGACGGGCTGCTGCGCGCGGCGACCGCCGCCGGGGCCGAGGTCCTGACCGAGGCCGGTGTCTCGGCCATCACGCCCGGCGTCGACGGGGCGGAGGTGACCTGGCACGGCCCCTCCGGGACCCGGTCGGTGACCGCCGGCCAGGTGCTCTCCGGGGTGGCCCCGTGGGTGCTGCGGATCCTCCTGGGTGAGGGCGAGGCCCCGGAGAAGCCGGTCGGTGCCCAACTGAAGATCAACCTGCTGCTGGAGCGCCTGCCCCGGCTCCGCTCGGGCGTGGACCCCTCCGAGGCCTTCGCCGGCACCCTCCACCTCGGCGAGGACTACTCCGAGGTCGAGCGGGCGTACGCCGAGGCGGCGGCCGGTCGGGTGCCGACCACGATGCCGGGCGAGGTCTACTGCCACTCGCTGACCGACCCCTCGATCCTGGGCGACGCCCCGGACGGCACGCACACGCTGACCTACTTCGGGCTGCACACGCCCTCCACGCTCTTCGACGACCCGACGACCCGCGAGGAGCGCAAGGCCCTGGCCGTCGAGCGGGCGCTGGCCGAGCTCGACCGGCACCTGGTCGACCCGATCGCCTCCGTCGTGGCCACCGACGCCGACGGCCGGCCCTGCATCGAGGCGAAGATCCCCCAGGAGATCGAGGCCGACCTCGCCATGCCCGGCGGTCACATCTTCCACGGCGATCTCGAGTGGCCGTGGGCATCACCACGCGCACTGCTCGACTCCCCGGCGGCGCGCTGGGGCGTGCAGACCGACCACGAGCGTGTCCTGCTGTGCGGGTCGGGCGCGCGTCGCGGCGGCGCGGTCTCGGGGTTGGGCGGCCACAACGCCGCGCAGGCGGTGCTCGAGTCGATGTGACCACCGCCGCGCCTTCGTCGGCCGCTGTCGATTTCTCGCCGAGGCCGCCCGCTGGTAACGTTCACGTCGCTTCACCGGGCGCCATTAGCTCAATTGGCAGAGCAGCTGACTCTTAATCAGCGGGTTCGGGGTTCGAGTCCCTGATGGCGTACCACCGCAGAGCCCCAGGTCGACGACCTGGGGCTCTCGCCGTTCCCGGGCCCTCCCGGGCCTGGCTCCCGTGGCCGATCGCCACCGGTCCGGACCGCTGCGGTCCACGGCGCTGTTCCGGCCCCCCGGGCAGCACGGCTGTGCTGCACTGGTGCGTGGGAGCAGGTGCGTGGCCGTGGGTCGCGCACCGAGGAGGTCGCGCGGTGGGAGCCGCACGGCCCAGGAGGGAGAGGTCCGTCATGGATCCGACGTTGTACGACCACCTCGGCGGGCGCGACGCCATCGAGCTCGCCGTGCGCGGGCTCTACGCCCGCCTGCTCGAGGACCCCGGGATCGCGCCGGTCTTCGACGGGGTGGACCTCCTGCGGCTGCGCAGCCACATGACCTCTTTCCTGTCCGCGGCCCTGGGCTCGGGACTGGTCCACGTCGGCCGCGACCTGCACGAGGCGCACGCGGGACTGCACATCACCGACGCCATGTTCGACGCGACAGTCGCCCACCTCGTCGACGTCCTGGAGTCGCTCGAGGTCGCCGACGAGCTCGTCACCCGGGTGCTGGCCACGATCGCGCCGCTGCGCCTGCAGGTCGTGCACGGCAGCGCGCTCGTCTGAGCCCGGGCCCGGGCCCGGACCGAGGGGTGGCCCGGCGTCGTACGCCGCCGGGCAGACTGGCCGCGTGACCCTCGTACGCACCCTCACCCGGCTCGCCCTCGGCTCCGCGATGGTCTTCGCGGGCACGGCCCACCTCACCTTCGCGCGGGCCGAGTTCCAGGCCCAGGTGCCGGACTGGTTCCCGGTCGAGGAGGACCTGACCGTCCTCGGCTCCGGCGTCGTCGAGATCGGCCTGGGTGCTGCTCTCATCGCCGCGCCGCGGGCCCGCCGTCCGCTCGTCGGAGGCTTGCTGGCGGCCTTCTTCGTGGCCATCTTCCCCGGCAACGTCGCGCAGTACGTCGAGGGCACCGACGCCTTCGGCCTCGACACCGACACCAAGCGGCTCGTGCGGCTGTTCTTCCAGCCGGTGCTCGTGGTCCTGGCCCTGTGGACCGGCGAGACGCTGCGCAGCCGGCGCTGACGGCCGCAGCGTCGGCGGGCGGGGTCGGGGACGCTCAGCCGCGCCGGGGACGGACGGCCCGCGTGACCAGTCCGGTGGCGTCGTACAACGTGCGGAGCGTGTCGCCGTCGGGCGGCTGCGCGGGCGACCGGAACGACCGGGCCTCGACGACCAGGCCGCCGTCGACGGTGGCGCCGAGGTAGGACAGGAAGCCGGCGTCGTCGCGGACCGGGCCCCAGCCCAGGGAGGCCAGCGACTGGCACGCGTGGTCCCACGCCGCGACGTGCAGCGAGCTGCCGTCGAGCAGCACGTCGTCCTCGGGCCGGGGGCAGACGACCAGGCCGTAGCCGCTCGCGGGGTCGAGGTGCGCGGTGTGGAAGGAGTCCAGCGACATCGAGGGCAGCACGGCCGGCCTCACGCGACCTGGAAGAAGCCGGCGTCGCCCAGCAGGTCGGCGCACCGCCCGCACAGCCGGACGTCCTCGGCCCAGGGGTCCTCGGCGGAGCGGCCGCGACGACCCTCGACGACCGCGCGGACGGGCTCGACGTGGTGGGTGGAGCTGCACCAGCCGCGGACCTCGCGAGCGGCCTGCACGGTCTGCTCGGGCTGGGGGCGACGCGGCGGGGCGACGTCGCACACGTCGACGACCGTCGCGCTGCCCCGCAGGGTGCGGCCGTCGACGCGGGAGGCCAGGCCGTGGGCGACGAGCGCGTCGGCGACCTCGGCGGAGCGGACGGTGAAGTCGAAGCCACCTCGGGCCGAGCGGTGCGCGTGGGCGAGCACGGCGGCGTCGATCCAGGTGCCGCCGGCCCAGGCACCGGACACCTCGACGGTGCGGGTGGCCATCGTGACCGTGCTGCTCATCGCGGGCCTCCCTCCAGGCGCTGGTGCGGTGTGCTCGGACCAACGAGCGCCGCACCGGGAGGTCACGCCCCGGTGGTGCAGGCCTCAGCCGGTGGTCCGGACCAGCTCCACGACCCGTCGCGCCAGCTCGGGCCCGCAGTCCTCCTGCACGAAGGGGCTGCCCACGAGCCGCGCGTGCGGCTGGACCTGCGCTGCGGGGACACGGGCGATCAGTCGGGCCGGGAGCGAACGGCGCGGCGTACGCCGCGCGCTCGGCCGGCGAGGGCCGGACGACGGCTCGGGAGCCGGTTTGCTCAAGGAACCCTCAAGATTGCCGCACGGCGGCTCAAGGTCTCCCCAAGTCCCTTCCCAGGGTCGCTGGCCGCTGCCACGGTCCTCCCATGGTCCTTCGCAGCCTCCTCGCCACCACCGCCGTCGCCGGCGTCCTCGTCGGCGGCCTCGTGGCCGGGGCCACCGCGGCCGATGCCGCGCCGGGCGACAGCAGCCAGGGCAACTGCCCTGGCGCCCGTCCGGTCCCGGGCAGCTCCGACTCCCTGCTCGTCGAGGCACCCGCCGGCCAGGTGATCACGGGCTACTGCGTGAAGTCCGCCGGGCTGAAGGGCACCACCGGCACCCCGGAGACCGTCGTCCTCGCGACCCCCGTGAGCTCCCTGGTGCTGCGGCACACCGAGGGAGGCAACCTCACGCACTACACCCTCTTCACCGCGCCGGTCGCGACGGAACTCGAGGAGCCCACCGACCCGGAGGAGCCGCCCGTCGGCCCGACCGACCCCGAGGAGCCGGTCGACCCGGAGACGCCCGAGGAGCCGGTCGAGGAGCCCGAGGAGCCCGAGAGCACTCCGAACCCGCCGGTGACCACGCCGGGTGGCGGCTTCGACTGGGACTGGGCCTACGAGACCCCCGGCTGTGACGGCCTGGTCGTGGCCTACCCGAGCAACATCCCCGAGGGCCAGTCCAACGACGTCAACATCCGCCTCCTGACCGACCGGGGCGAGATCACCCTGAACTACCACCTCGACCAAGGCACCTGGTCGGGCACCACCGCCTTCGTCTACAGCCAGCACCGCCTGTGGCCGGCCGACGTGGCGTCGTACACCGTGGTCTGGACGCAGGTCGGCGGCACCAACTACCACTGGCAGGGCGCCGTCGAGTGCGCCCTCGGCGAGCCGTCGCCGACCACCGGCACCCGCAACGGGTACGCCGTGGTCAAGCCCGGCACCGGGGACGACAGCGGGACCGGCACCGTGCCCGCCGAGCCCGCCGCGGACCTCGTGACCGGCTACCGGACCGGCACCATCACGCTGTCCCGCGGCCAGCGGCTCGGCGCCGACACGATCGTCGTGACGGGCCTCGATGGCCGGTCCCTGGAGTTGCAGCGCCTGCGGAAGGGCGCCTGGAGCACCGTCGGCACCGTCGCCACCGCAGACGGCACCGCCACCGTGACCTACCCCAAGCAGACCAAGCGCGGCACCGTCGGCTACCGCCTCGTCACCGGCGACTGGACCAGCGAGGTCCTCACCGTCCGGGTCCGCTGACCGACCTTCCCGCGCCCCGTGGGGGCGGCGCGGGAGCACGACGCACCTCTGGGGAGGGAGTGCGCCGGACCGCGCCCCGGGTGACCACCGTGTCGCCCGGGGCGCGGTGGTGTGCGCGGGGCCGGTGGTCGGCGGCGTACGTCGGCGGCCGCGAGCGGGGATAGTCCGCACGCCTCGGCAGGTTTCACGCGCGTGAGACCTGCCTGGGCGTGCGGACTATCTCCTGCCGCGACTACAGGTAGAGGCCGGTGGCCTGGTCGCCGACCCGCTCGGCGGCGACGGCATGGACGTCGCGCTCGCGCATGACGACGTAGAGCTCGCCGTGGACCTCGACCTCGGACTTGTCGTCGGGCTCGAAGAGGACCCGGTCGCCGGCCTGCACGGCTCGGGCGTGCGGGCCGACCGCGACGACCCTGGCCCAGGCCAGGCGCCGGGCGCCCATGGCGGCGGTCGCGGGGATGACGATGCCGCCGGAGGAACGACGCTCCCCCGCCTCCTTGTCGACCTCGACGAGCACGCGGTCGTGCAGCATCTTGATCGGGGTGCCGTCACCCACGGTGCCGACCCGCCTAGTTCGTGATCTTGCGGACCAGCACGAACGCCACGACC
The DNA here is from genome assembly GCF_054781275.1 of Nocardioides ginkgobilobae. NCBI lineage: Bacteria > Bacillati > Actinomycetota > Actinomycetes > Propionibacteriales > Nocardioidaceae > Nocardioides > Nocardioides ginkgobilobae. Next base: position 58,857 of record NZ_BAAGUS010000001.1, read on the forward strand.
ACCCCGGCGACCGCACCCACGGTCTTGAGGATGTTGTCGGTGCGCGGCTGACCGGTCTGCACGTCGACGTAGTGCGCCTTGATCGTCCAGATCTCCCGTCCGACGATCGTCTTGGGGCTGGCGCGGTGCAGGAGCTGGTCGATGGTGCCCGCGAGGCGCTCGCGGGTCTCCTCGATCTCGCGCTCGAGGGCGCTGGGGTCCGGACTCACGCGCAGCAACCTACCAACCCCGACGCCCCTGCCCGGGTGGTGTCCTTGGCTAAGGTCACGCGCATGAGCGAGACCCCCCGCCTGAGCCCTGGCGACACCGCCCCCGACTTCACCCTCACGGATGACACCGGCGCCGACGTGAGCCTGTCCTCGCTGCGCGGCCGGAAGGTGATCGTCTACTTCTACCCCGCGGCGATGACCCCCGGCTGCACCAAGCAGGCCTGCGACTTCACCGACTCGCTCGAGTCGCTGCAGGCCGCCGGCTACGAGGTGCTCGGCATCTCCCCGGACAAGCCGGAGAAGCTCGGGAAGTTCCGCGAGAAGGAGTCGCTGGGCATCCGGCTGCTCTCCGACCCCGACCGCGAGGTCATGACGGCCTACGGGGCGTTCGGCGAGAAGAAGATGTACGGCAAGGTCGTCCAGGGCGTCTTCCGTTCCACCTTCGTCGTCGACGAGGAGGGGGCGATCGAGGTCGCGCAGTACAACGTCAAGGCCACCGGCCACGTCGCCAAGCTGCGCAAGGACCTCGGGCTCGACGCCTGAGCGGACCCCGCCAGGGTCGGGCGGGGGCTAGCGTGGGTCGGGTGCGCCGCACGCTGCCCCGGCACCCTCGCCCACCGGTACGCCGGTGGGCGGCTGCCGTGCTGGCGGTGCCCGCCCTGGCACTCCTCGCGGCCGGGTGCGGAGGCGCGGAGCCCGACGCGCGACCCGCCGCGTCCGGTTCCACCGGCGCACCCGAGGACGTGGCGCACCCGGGACGTCTGGTCCTCCACCTCGACCAGAACCGCATCCTCCGCCTCGGCCGCACCATCACCGTGCAGGTCCTCGACGACGCCGAGGGCACGGTCACCGTGGCCCGCGCCGAGGTCGCCTCCGAGCGCTTCGACCCGGTGACCTGGACCGGCGAGGAGACCTTCGAGCACCAGCTGCAGCTCGAGCTCGAGCTGCCGCCCACCCGCTGCGGCGAGGGCTCCGACGCCGAGGTCACCCTCACCTACCGGCTCGGCGAGGGCCCCTGGGTGCGCTCCACGTCGACCGCCACCGACCTCTACGGCTCAGTGGGCCAGCTGATGGACCGCGACTGCGCCGAGCAGACCTTCGTCGAGGCAGCGCGGCTGGAGCTCGGCCGGCACGAGGTGGTCGGGACCGGTCGTGCCTCGCGCTTCCTGCTGCCGGTGGGCATCCGCGCGACCGGCGAGCGCCCGGACGTCGCCTTCGCGGGGTTCGAGAGCACCGTGCTGTTCACGGTGGCCGGCACCCCGGGCCTCTTCCCCGACGTCGAGCCGCTGCGGCTGGAGGCCGGCGCGACCTACGAGGAGGTCCTGGAGATCACCCCGAGCCGGTGCGACGCGCACGCCCTGGCCGAGGACAAGGTGGGCACGCTGTTCCCCGTCCACCTCCTCGCACCCGGGCTGCCGCAGGACGCGTCCTTCCACCTGCCGATCTCCGACGAGGTGCGCGGGGACCTGCGGGCCTTCTTCGCGCCCCACTGCGGGATCTGAGCCGCAGCGTCCGCGTCCGCGGCACACCCCGGCCCCGATCAGTCGGTCGCCAGCCGGGCGTGCAGGTGCTCGTCGTGGAACCGGCCGTCGGCGTACCGGTAGGACTCGCGCAGCGTCCCCTCCAGCAGGAAGCCCGCCCTGCGCGCGACCCCGCACGACGCCGGGTTCTCGACGGCGTGGAAGAGGTGCAGCCGCCGCAGCACCAGCGCCCCGAAGCCGTACGCCGCCGCCGACCGCACCGCGCTCGCCGCGACGCCGCGACCCCGGCCCCAGGGCGCCACCCAGTAGCCGACCTCGGCGTCGCCCTGGTCCAGGTCGATCTTGAACAGCGACACCGCCCCGAGCACGTCGTCGGTGTGGGGGTCGGCCACGAGCCAGGACGCGTGCGTGCCGTCCCAGTCGTTGCGGCCCCGCGCCCACTCCTCGACCCCGGCCAGGGTGGTGGGGCCGGGGTTCCACAACGCCGTCCGCCCGTCGCCGAAGGCCTCCAGCACCCGTGCGTGGTCGTCCTCGCGCACCTCTCGCAGCAGCACCCCGTCACCGGGCACACGCACGGGCGGCGCCGGCACCACGCCGTCGGCGCTCATCGCCGGGCCTGCTGCCGGAGGCGGACGACCGGCCGCACGGTCGGCCGGGTCTGCGACCATGCGGTGTGACCAGCGTCCCAGTCGTTCCTCGTCGCGTCGGCCTCGCCCTGGTGGCCCTGCTGCTGACCGCCGGCCTCCTGCCGGCAGCGGCCGCGCCCGCCTCCGCCGAGGAGGAGCTGCCCGTGCCGTACACCTTCCTCACGTCCGCGATCCTCGCGGGGACACAGCTGGACGCCTCCCCGCCGGGCGCCAACGACTGGGACTGCCGCCCGACGCGGCGCAACCCGCGCCCGGTCGTGCTGGTGCACGGCCTGCTCGGCAACCGCAACACCAACTGGCAGACCATGTCGCCGCTGCTGAAGAACAACGGCTACTGCGTCTTCGCGCTCACCTACGGCGTCTCGCCCTCCCAGCCCACCGGCCTCGACCAGTTCGGCGGGCTGACCCGCATCCAGCGCAGCGCCCGCGAGCTGAGGCGGTTCGTCGCCCGGGTCCGCTCGGCCACCGGCGCGGAGGAGGTGGACATCGTCGGCCACTCCGAGGGAACGGTGGTCCCCAACTACTACGCCAAGTTCCTCGGTGGCGGGCAGTTCATCCGGCGCTACGTCGCCATCGCGCCGCTGTGGAGCGGCACCAACCCCGCCGGGCTCGACACCCTGAGCACCACCGCCCGCGCCTTCGGGCTGGGACCCGTGGTCGACGCGGTCTTCGCGCCGTTCTTCGCCTCCGGCCCGCAGCTGCTGGCCGGCTCGGACTTCTGGCGGAAGATGCGCCGCGGCGGTGGGCCGGCCGTCCCGGGCGTGGACTACACCAACATCGTCACGGAGTACGACCAGCTGGTGACGCCGTACACCTCCGGCATCGAGGAGGGCATGCGCAACCACGTGCTGCAGGACATCTGCCCAGTCGACCTCTCCGAGCACTTCCAGGTCGTGGCCTCGCCGACCACCGCCCAGCTGATGCTCAACGCGCTCGCGCCCCGGCGCGCGCGACCCGTGGAGTGCCGCCCGGTCCTGCCGTACGTCGGCACGCCCGGCTGATCCCGACCGGCCGCACGGCCGCCGCTCGTCCATGGGGCGACTCTAGGGCGAGCGACCGACGGCCCGCGGGCGCTGCCTAGACTCCCTCCGCGAGCCGGAGTGGTGGAACAGGCAGACACGCATGATTTAGGTTCATGTGCCCACTGGGCGTGCGGGTTCAAGTCCCGCCTTCGGCACCCTCGCAGGGCCTCAGTCCTGGTCCTCCTCGCGCAGCCGCGGGACCGACTGGAGCGCGGGGCGGATGGCGGTCTTGTCGGCGTAGAAGGCGCGCACCCGGTCCATGTCCGCACGGACGTCGCCGGTCAGCGGGAACGTCGGCCCCCAGCCGACGGTCCGCGACGGGCCGTCGACGAAGGCCAGGGTGATGGGGAGACCGGTCTGCTGGGAGATCCGGTAGAAGCCGGACTTCCAGTACTCGACCTTGCTGCGCGTGCCCTCGGCGGCGATGCCGAGCAGGAAGGTGTCGTCGGTGACCGAGTCCTCGATGAGCCGGCGGATGGTGGCGCCGGGGTCGGCCCGGTCCAACGGCACGGCGCCGGTGCGCAGCAGCAGCCAGCCGACCGGACCCTTGAAGAACTCCTGCTTGACCAGGAGCCGGATCGTGACGCCGGAGTCCCACGCCAGCAGCATCGTGAGGACCCAGTCCCAGTTGGAGGTGTGCGGGGAGCCGACCAGGATCCCCTTGCGCGGGACCTCACCGGTGGTGCGCCAGCGGGAGAGCCGCAGCAGGAGCTGGGCGAGCAGCCAGCGCAGCCGGGCAGCGGGCCTCACGCCCGCTCCCCCGCTGCGCCGAGCCGCGCCGCCAGGAGCGGGCCGAGCTCGCGCAGGGCCCGGCCCCGGTGGGAGATCGCGTCCTTGTCCTCGCGCGAGAGCTCCGCGGTGGTGAGGCCCGGTCGCTCGTCGGCGACGAACAGCACGTCGTAGCCGAACCCGCCGTCGCCGCGCACCTCGCGGATCACCGAGCCCGGCATCTCGCCGGTCACGACGAGCTCCTCCTCGTCCGTGTCGCCGTGCACCAGCGCCACGGCACAGGTGAAGTACGCCGTCCGGCGCTCGTCGGGCACGTCCTCGAGCTGCTCGAGCAGCAGCCGGTTGTTGCGGTCGTCCTGCCCCTCCTTCGACCCGGCGGATCGGCCCGACCAGCGCGCCGACAGCACGCCCGGCATCCCGTTGAGCGCGTCGACGCAGAGCCCCGAGTCGTCGGCCACGGACGGCAGGCCGGTGGCCCGCCAGCCGGCGCGCGCCTTGAGCAGCGCGTTGCCGACGAAGTCGGGGGCGTCCTCGACCGGCTCGTCGTACGCCGGTACGTCGTCGAGCCCGACGACCTCGAGCCCGGAGGCGTGCTCGGCGAGGATGCGCTGCATCTCCGCGAGCTTCTTGGCGTTGCGCGAGGCCAGGAAGACCCGGATCGGGTCAGCCACGAGCCAGGGCCTCCTGCTGGAGCCGGGTCAGGTCTGCACAGCCCTTCTCGGCCAGGCCGAGCAGCGCGTCGAGCTCGGCACGCGAGAACGCCGCGCCCTCGGCGGTGCCCTGCACCTCGACGAAGGAGCCGGTGCCGGTCATGACGACGTTCATGTCGGTCTCGGCGCGGACGTCCTCGACGTAGGGCAGGTCCAGGCGCGGGACGCCGTCGATGATGCCGACCGAGACCGCGGCCACCGACCCGGTGAGGGTCTCGGTGCGGCCCAGCGAAGCGCAGGCGTCGGCGAGGGCGACGTAGGCGCCGGTGATGGCGGCGGTGCGGGTGCCGCCGTCGGCCTGCAGCACGTCGCAGTCGAGCTGGATGGTGTTCTCCCCCATCGCCTCGTAGTCGATGACGGCGCGCAGCGAGCGGCCGATGAGCCGGCTGATCTCGTGGGTGCGGCCGCCGATGCGACCCTTGACCGACTCGCGGTCCGAGCGGGTGTGGGTGGAGCCGGGGAGCATGGCGTACTCCGCGGTCACCCAGCCCAGGCCCGAGCCCTTGCGCCAGCGCGGCACGCCCTCGGAGGCGGAGGCGACGCACAGGACCTTGGTCTTCCCGAACTCCACCAGCACCGACCCGGCGGCGTGGTCGAGCCAGTTCCGGGTGATGGTGATGGGGCGGAGCTCGTCGTCGGCGCGGCCGTCCTCGCGCGGTGCAGCAGTCATGCTCGCGAGGCTATCCACCGACGACGACGCCGGCGACCGCGGGTGCGCGGCCGCCGGCGTCGTACGTCGTCGTGGGACGGGCGTCGGCTACTTCAGCTCGGCCCGCAGGACGCGGACGAGACCCAGCGCGAACGGGATGAGGATCCACACCAGCGTCGTGGTGCCGAGCTGGGCCCACTGCTCACCGGTGAGGGACTCCCCGCCCCCGAGCTCGAAGAGCGGCTGCTGGGCGGTGCCGAGGTCCAACCAGGGCGCGGCGTCGCGCAGACCGGGGACGAGGTTGAAGACGATCGTCGAGGCGATCGGCGCCACGAAGAACGTGACGATCGCGGCTGGGCTGTTGAGCAGCAGCAGGCCGTAGGCCAGGCCCTGGATGATGGTCAGCAGCTGCAGCAGGAAGAACAGCCCGAAGACCCAGACGGTGAGGTCGCCGAAGCCGTCGGCAGCGCCGCCGATGGCGGTGAAGAGAGCCGCGATCGCGATCGCGGCCACGAACGCAGCGGCGCCGAAGACCAGCGCCGCCACGACCTTGGCGCTGATGACCTTGCCGCGAGAGGGCTCCAGGGCGAAGGTCACCATCGCCGTGCGCTGGCCCCACTCCTGGGTCACCAGCAGGATGCCGAGCACCGGCAGCAGAAACCCCTGGGGACTGGCGGAGATACCGATGAAGTTCTCGAAGAGCCGGTCGGCGGGGTCGGCGACGAAGAAGAAGATGAGCATGAAGGCGGCGGTGACCACCAGGATCGAGCCCAGCAGCCACAGCCCGGCGCGGGTGTCCCACATCTTGCGCAGCTCGACGGAGACCAGGCGCGCGAAGGGGATCGGTGCGGTGCCGGTGACGTCGAGGGGACGCACCGGCGCGTAGCCCGTGGACGGGGCGGAGGGGGTGGGGGTGCTCATGCGGTGCCTCCCGGCTGGGTCGCAGGGACGGTCGCGGGGCCGGCGTGGCCCTCGCGCTGGGTGTCGGCGGTGAGGGAGAGGAAGAGGTCCTCCAGGCCGGCGGAGCCGGAGCGGAGGTCGGTGAGGACCACACCGGCCTGCAGTGCGGTGCGGCCCACGGTGGTGGTGTCGGTGCCCACCCGCAGGCCCTCGCCGGCCTTCTCGACGGTGTGGCCGGCGGCGGTGAGCGCGCGAGCGAGCGCGTCGTTGTCGAGGGCGGTGACCAGCGAGCTGGCGTTGGCCCCGTCACCGGAGAGCAGCGTCTTCTTGTCACCCTGGGCCACGATCCGGCCGCGGCCGATGAGGATCATCTCGTCGGCGATCATCTCCACCTCGTGCAGCAGGTGGCTGGAGAGCAGCACGGTGCCGCCGCGGTCGGCGTACCCCTTCAGCAGGGTGCGCATCCACCGGATGCCCGCCGGGTCCAGGCCGTTGGCCGGCTCGTCCAGGATCAGCACCGACGGGTCCCCCAGCAGGGCGTGGGCGATGCCGAGGCGCTGCTTCATGCCGAGCGAGTAGTTCTTGAGCCGGCGCTTGGCCTCGTCGTCGGTCAGCGAGACCAGCGCGAGCATCTCGTCGACGCGCGAGGAGGGCAGGCCCATCGTGCGGGCGCCCAGCGCGAGGATCTCGCGACCGGTGCGGCCCGCGTGCTGGGCCGAGGCGTCGAGCAGGACGCCGACGTGGCGCCCCGGGTTCGGGATCTCGCGGTAGGGGTGGCCCCCGATGGTCACCCGGCCGCGGGAGGCCGGGGTGAGCCCGACCATGATCCGCATGGTGGTGGTCTTCCCTGCACCGTTGGGTCCGAGGAAACCTGTGACCCTGCCTGGCTGGGCGACGAAGCTGACGTCGTCGACCGCGGTGTACGCACCGTAGGTCTTGGTGAGTCCTTCGACTGTGATCATGGCGCCCAGCCTGCCGGATCGCGCGCGGGCGCGCATCGGACGCGCGGCGGGTCCGACCCCGACCTTGGTAGGGGGTCGCGCGCGACCCCGGGACACTGCCTCGCACGCCCCGGGCCGCCTATCGTCTAGCCCCGTGACCGCCACCGACCCGCACCCCGTGTGCGAGGACGTGCACCCGCACGTGACCCGCGCGGGCCACCTGTGGCGCCTGGTCGTCATGGTGGGGCTGTCAGCGGTCGTCTGGGTGCCCGTGGCGTCCTGGCAGTGGTCGGTCTCCCCGTGGTGGACCCTCGCCGACGTGGCGCTGGGCCTGGTCGCCTACGTCGTGGTCCACCTGCGGCGTCGGGCGCCGGTGGCGGTCGCCGTGGTGGTAGCCCTCGTCGCCGCCGGGTCCGGCCTCGCCGCCGGTCCCGCGGTCCTGGCGCTGGTCTCGCTCGCCACCCGACGCCGGTGGCGGGAGGTGGTGCCGCTGGGGCTGCTCAACCTCGCCACGGCCCAGCTCTGGACCTGGCTCACCCTCCCCACCACCGAGGACTCGCTGTGGGTCCTGCTGGTCGCGAACATCGTGGCGATCGTCGCCATGATCGGGTGGGGGCTGTTCCTGGGCTCGCGCCGCGAGCTGGTGTGGACGCTGCGCCAGCGCGCCGAGCGGGCCGAGGCCGAGCAGGAGCTGCGCGTCACCCAGTCGCGCACCAACGAGCGGGCACGCATCGCCCGCGAGATGCACGACGTCCTGGGCCACCGGATCTCCCAGATCTCCATGCAGGCCGGGGCCCTGGGCTACCGCTCCGACCTCGACCTGGACCAGATGCGCGCTGGCACCGCCGTCATCCAGCAGCAGGCGCACGAGGCGCTGCGCGAGCTCCGCGCCGTCCTCGGGGTGCTGCGCGACGCCGACGGGGCGGTGCTCGACGCGCCTCAGCCGACGTACGCCGACGTGGCGGACCTGGTCGAGGGGGCCCGGGCGGCCGGGCAGCGGGTCGAGCTGGTCGACGCACTGGGCCCCGACCGCACCCCGCCGGACCTCGTCGGACGCACGGTCTACCGGATCGTGCAGGAGGGACTCACCAACGCCGGGCGGCACGCGCCGGGGGCGCTGCTCACCGTCAGCCTGTCCGGCTCGCCCGAGGAGGGACTGAGCGTGGAGCTGCGCAACCCCGTCGGCTTCGGCTCCGCACCCACGCCCGGCGCGGGCCTGGGCCTGGTCGGGCTCACCGAGCGCACCGAGCTCGGCGGCGGGCGTCTCGAGCACGAGCGGACCGACGGGTCCTTCGTGGTGCGCGGCTGGCTGCCGTGGGCGTCGTGACCACCCGCGTGCTGGTCGTCGACGACGACCCACTGGTCCGCTCGGCCCTGACCCTCATGCTCGGGGGCGCCGCCGACCTGGACGTCGTCGGCGAGGCGGCGGACGGACGCCAGGGCGTGGAGATGGCGCTCTCGCTGCAGCCCGACGTCGTGCTGATGGACGTGCGGATGCCGGTGCTCAACGGGCTGGAGGCGACCCGCGAGCTGCACGCGCGCCCCGACCCGCCCCGGGTCGTGGTGCTCACGACCTTCGACGCCGACGAGCACGTGTTGGGCGCCCTCGCGGCCGGGGCCGACGGGTTCCTGCTCAAGGACACCCCACCCGCGGAGATCGTGGCTGCGGTCCGCGCCGTCGCCGCCGGCGACCCGATGCTCTCGGCCGCGGCCACCCGCACCCTCATCGACCGGCTCCGCCGTCAGGACCCGGACGACCGGCAGGCGGCGGCGCGGGCCAGGCTGGCCGAGCTCACCGATCGCGAGCAGGAGGTCGCGCTGGCGGTCGGGCGCGGGCTGTCCAACGCAGAGGTCGCCCGCTCGCTGCACCTGTCGATCCCCACGGTGAAGGCGCACGTGTCGCGGGTCTTCGAGAAGCTCGGCGCGACCAACCGTGTGCAGGTCGCCATCTGCGTCCACGACGCCGGGCTCGTCTAGGGTCCGGGAGCCTGGTCGCCGGCCGACCGCCCGGTCCGACCGAGGTCAGACCTCGTGGACAGAGCCGGCCACGGCGAGCTCCATCGGGCCGTCGTACGCCGTGCGTGCCTCGGCAAGGACGACCTCGGGGTCGTGCCAGGGCGGGACGTGGGTGAGCAGGACCCGGGCGGCCCCACCCCGGGCGGCGGCCTCGGCCGCCTCGGCCCCGGTGAGGTGGAGCGAGGGCGGGTTGTCGGCGGAGCCCAGGAAGGAGGCCTCGACCAGGAGGAGGTCGGCCCCCTCGGCGATCCGGTCCAGCCCCGCGCAGGGGCCGGTGTCGCCGCTGTAGGCCAGCACCCGGTCACCGACGGCGATCCGGAAGCCGTACGCCTCCACGGGGTGCTCGACCGCGACCGGCTGCACGCTGAACGGACCGAGTTGGACCGGCGGCGCGTCGGGGCGGTGGCGGTGGAACACGAACTCCTCCCGCATCCCCGGCTTCTTGGGCAGGTCGTAGGCGCGGGCCAGGCGCCGGGACGTGCGGCGCGGGCCCCAGACCGGCAGCGGCGCCTGCTCGCCGTCGGGGTGGTACTTGCGCAGCACGTAGTAGCTGGTCATGTCGATGCAGTGGTCGGCGTGCAGGTGGGAGAGGAAGACCGCGTCGACGGCCAGCGGGTCGACGTAGCGGTGCAGCGCACCGAGCGCCCCGTTGCCGAGGTCGAGCAGGATGCTCCACGTGCGCCCCTCGTGCTGGGCCTGCACGAGGTAGCAGGAGGCGGGCGACTCCGGCCCGGGGTAGGAGCCACTGCAGCCGACGACGGTGAGCCGCATGCTCATGGCCGACCTCCCGCCACCAGTCCGCCGGCGAACTGCCCGGCCGCGACCATCTCCGGGCCCAGGAAGCGCCGCCCGATGGCCTCGAACTCCCCCGGCGCCCCGGTCGTGAGGAAGCGGTACGACGCCTCGCCGGACTCCCGCATGAGACCGGTCGACGTGAGCATCCTGTAGACGTCCTTGGCGCACTCCTCGGCGGAGGACACCAGCGTGACCGAGTCGCCCATCACGTAGGAGATGACACCGGTCAGCAGCGGGTAGTGCGTGCAGCCGAGCACGAGGGTGTCCACCCCGGCCTCGACCAGCGGGTCGAGGTACTCGTGGGCGACCTCGAGCAGCTCGGGACCACCGGTCACCCCGGCCTCGACGAACTCCACGAACCGCGGGCACACCTGGGTATGCAGCGCCAGGTGCGGAGCCGCGGCGAAGGCGTCGTCGTAGGCCATCGACTCCGCGGTCGCGCGCGTGCAGATCACCCCGATCCGACCGTTGCGGGTGGCCTGCACGGCTCGGCGGGTCGCCGGGAAGATCACCTCGACCACCGGCACGTCGTAGCGCTCGCGCGCATCGCGCAGCATCGCGGCGGAGGCGGAGTTGCACGCGATGACCAGCGCCTTCACGCCCTCCTCGACCAGGTGGTCCAGGCACTCCAGGGCGTACTCGCGCACCTCCCCGATCGGCTTGGGGCCGTAGGGCTGGCGAGCCGTGTCGCCGACGTAGACGACCGACTCGTGGGGCAGCTGGTCGATCACCGATCGGGCGACGGTCAGGCCTCCGAAGCCGGAGTCGAAGATGCCGAGCGGGGCGTCCTTCGTCTGCGGGGGCGTCACGGAACACCACCCTAGACCCGGCAGGCGGAGGTACGGTCCGGACGTGCTGCGTGCCACGCGCCGCGTGCGCTCCCGGGCGCGCGCCGCCCTCCTCACGGTCCCCGCCCTGGTGCTGGTCGTCCCGGCGGCGTGCAGCGCCGGCGCTCCGCCCGGCCGGGCCGCCGCGACCGAGTCCGCCTCCGGTGCCGCCACCGCCTCCGCGACCGCCTCCGCTCCGAGCGCCGACGCAGGAGCAGCGCGTGCGGTCGAGCAGCTCGACACCGAGCGCCGGGTGCTGGTCGTGAGCGTCGACGGCCTGCGCTCCTCGGTGCTGCGCGAGCTCGGGCCCGAGGACCTGCCCGTCCTCACGCGGCTGCGCGAGGAGGGCGCGAGCACGTTGGAGGCCCGCACCGTGGTCGAGCAGACCGAGACCCTGCCCAACCACACGAGCATGCTCACGGGCCGACGGATCGACGCCGGGCTCGGCGGGCACGGCGTCACCTGGAACACCGACGAGCCCGGCACCACGGTCCAGGAGGCGGCAGGCGAGCCCGTGGGGTCGCTGTTCAGCCGCGTGCACGCCGCCGGCGGCAGCACCGCCCTGTTCACGGGCAAGTCGAAGTTCTCGCTCTTCCAGCGCTCCTGGCCCGAGGGGCTGGACCGCTACACCCTGCGCGTGGACGGCGCGCGACTGGTCGCGCTGGCGCGGCGCGACCTGCGCCGCGAGGCGCGGACCGTGACCTTCCTGCACCTCGCAGCGCCCGACGTCGCGGGGCACGCGCACGGCTGGGGGTCGCAGGAGTACGCCGACGCCGTACGCGCCGTGGACGGGTGGCTGGGCGAGGTGCTCGACACCGTCGCCAGCCGCCCGGTCCTGCGCGAGCACCTGACCCTCGTGCTCACCGCCGACCACGGCGGCTCGGGCCTCGGCCACACCGACCCCGCGCGCCCCGAGGACTATCGGATCCCCTTCGTGGCCTGGGGCGACGGTGTCGCGACCGGCACCGACCTCTACGAGCTGAACGAGGACTACCGCGACCCGGGCAGGCGGAGGCCCGGGTACGCCGCGGAGCGACAGCCCGTGCGCAACGCCGACGTCGCCAACCTCGCCCTCGACCTGCTCGGCCTCGGGCCGGTCCCCGGCTCCACCATCGGCACGGCACAGGAGCTGGGCCTGGAGCCGCCTCCCGCGTGACCGCGTCCCCGGGTCGGTCGTGACCCAGTCTTTACCGTTCCCGGCCCTTGATCGGCTGCGGCCCGGCAGGGCGAGGAGCACAGTGGGACCCATGAAAACCGGCGAGGGAACCACGCAGCAGGCACCGCAGGCGGACGCCGGCGAGCTGGAGCAGCGGCTCGCGCAGGTCACCTCCGAGCTCGCGGACCTGCGCGCCCGCGTGGACAACGCCCAGCGGCTGGCCGTCATGGGTGACTACGACTGGCACATCGAGACCGACACCAACACCTGGTCCGACCAGCTGTTCCGCATCTACGGCTACGAGCCGGGGGCCATCCAGGCGTCGTACGAGGTCTTCATGCAGCACGTGCACCCCGAGGACAGGGACAAGGTCCGGGCGGTCCACCAGCACGCGTACGCCACCGGTGAGCCCTACGAGATGGTCGAGCGGATCGTGCGTCCCGACGGCGAGGTCCGCCACCTCGCCTCCAACGGGCAGGTCGTCACCGACGAGCACGGCAACCCGGTCCGCTTCCGCGGCACCTGCATCGACATCACCGAGCGGGTGCGCGCCGAGCAGCGCCACGAGCAGGTCGCGGTGCGCCTCGCCGGCGCCGAGCAGGCCCGCCGCCAGGCCGGGGAGCTCAACGACAACGTCGTCCAAGGCCTCACGGCCGCGTTGTACGCCGCCGAGCTCGGCGACCTGCGCCGGGCCAAGGCCTACGTGGAGGAGACCCTCGCCCACGCGTCACGGATCCTCGACGACCTGGTGCTCGCCGGCGGCGAGCCCGACCTCCAGCGCGAGGCGGCTGCCCGCATCGGCGGCTCTCCCGACGCCTGACCCTGCCCGGTGTGGCCGAGCCGGCGCGTCCTTCCGGACACATGCGCCGGTCCGACCGCTCCGCCCCGCCGAGCCGGGACGTCCTCCCGGAAGGATGCGCCGGCTCGGCGGAAGCGGGTCAGCGGAGACGGGTCACGGCGATCCGGTCGCGGCGGATCTGGCGGTCGGTCCAGGCGAAGCGCACCCACTCCTCCGCACCGAACAGCCGCGTCTGGTCGGAGGAGAACCGTGAGGTCGGGTCCTCGGACTGGCTGTAGGTCAGGATCGTGCGTGCGATCGGCGGGCCGTTGCGGCGGAACGCGATCGCCTGGATGTGCGAGGAGCCGTAGGTGATCGGCTTGTAGCGCTCGTCGTTCTCCTCCGGCCGGTAGGAGGCCAGGGCGTTGGCGTTGCCGACGCTGTCGGCCGCACCGCCGCCCAGCCCGATCGGCGGGGCGCCGCGGTCGCCGGCCACCTGCAGGTCGCCCCAGCGGGCGTCGAAGGCGACACCGGCCTCGCGGACCTGATCGATGGCGGCCTGCATGGCCTGGACGACCTGCGGGTTGTCGACGTTGAGACCACGGGGTGTGCCGAAGGGGTCGGCCGGGTCGAACGGCGTCGTCCACACGGGGTCCACCCCGACGACCGGCAGGGCCGAGGGCAGGTTGGCGACGAAGGCCTCGAAGAGGTGCACGCCCCGCGAGGTGCGGTCCGAGCGGCCGTCCCAGGCGGCCAGCGCAGCGCAGGCCTCGGTCTCGCCGGTCGCCTCGCACACCGCGTCCAGCGCGCCGTCGGCACGCATGACCTCGGCGGCCATGACGCGGTTCTCGTGCTGGTGGCCCGCCAGGCTGCGCGGCGTCTCCTTCTTCCCCGAGGCGAGCCGGTCCGCGACGTACGCCGCGACCACCCGGGTGCGCATCGTGCGGGCGCACTGCTCGCAGCCAATGATCCCGTCGAAGCCCTCGAGCCGGTCGTCGTAGGACGGGGTCCAGTAGGAGTCGTTGGCGTTGTGGACCCAGCTGCGGTTGACCACGTCGGGGAGGTTGGCCGGGCCGAAGATGCCCGGGCGGGCGGCGTCCTCGTCGGTGCCCCACGCGCACGAGCTGCCGGCGCGGGTGCCGTCGAGGCCGGGGAGCCCCGCGACCTGGTCGAGGACCCGGCCGACGACGGTCATGCAGGTCGCGGCCATCTCGTCGGTGACGTGCGGGACCACCGAGTGGTCGGCGTAGAGCACGTTGCCGTTGCGGTCGGCGGCGGTGGTGTTGACCCACGGCATGCCGCCGGCGCGGTCCTGGCGGCGCAGGAGGTCCTCGACGTCGCGGGCCTTGCCCATCTCCAGGAAGGTGTCGATGGTGCGCAGGTGCTCGCCGTTGGCGTCGCGGATCGCCCAGAAGCTCCCCACGCCCCAGGGCATCAGCAGGTCGGGGGCGTCGATGACATAGCCCTCGGGCGTGCGGTAGACGTCCTCGGTCACCGTCTCGAGAGTGCCGTCCTCACGGCGCACGACGACCTCGACCTCGCGGCGCTCCAGCTCGGCCGGCCCAGCGTCGGTGAGGTACGTCGTGGGGCTGAGCGCCACCGGCGTGAGGTACTCGTACGGGGTGAACCGGTAGGCCGTGGACACGGTGTGCGACCAGGCGACGCGGTCGTTGAAGCCGATGTTGACCACGGGCGAGCCGACCAGCGAGGCACCGGCGACGTCGTACGCCCCCGGGATGGTCAGGTGCTGCTGGGTGAAGTGGTAGCGACCGCGCCACGGGAAGTGCGGGTTGCCGAGGATCATCCCGCTGCGGGTGCTGGTGGCCTCCGCGCCGACCGCGGTGGCGTTGGAGCCGAACGGGCGCTCGGGGTCGCGGCCCAGACCGGCGAGCAGCGCCTCGCGGTCGACGTCGGCGGCCCGGACCGGCAGCTCGGGCAGGCCCGGGTCGGTGGGGCTCGGCGGCGCCGCGTCGGCGATGCCGGCCACGAAGACGCCGGTCGAGGCCAGCAGGTTGGCCATATAGACGCCGTACCAGACGTCGAGGGGGGTCGCGTCGTCGTCGATGTAGCGGGCGTCGCGGCAGGCGGGGTCGGTGATCTCGTTCTCGCGGACCCAGCGGTTGATGCCGGCGACGTAGCCCTGCACCATCTGCCGCGCCTCGCGGCCGGGTCCGCGCACGGGGTCGGCCAGGAGCTGCTCGACGACCTTGCGGTCGCGCAGGTCGGTGACCACCGTGTCGACCTGCAGGTTGGTGGCGCGCAGCGTCACCTGGTCGTCGTAGACCGCGTCCGGGCCGAGCCAGCGCGACCGCTCGCCGCGCCCGGTCAGCAGGGTGTCGAGCAGGGTGCAGACCGACATCTCCGCAGCGGCGTACCCGCTGCCGTAGCCGAGGTCGCCGAAGTCGTCGGCGGTGATGTGCGGGATGCCGTGCTCGGTCCAGGTGATGTCGGCGGCGTAGCGGTCCTGCGACCGACCGCCCTGCGGGAGCTCGTCGGCCCCGGCGCGCGGGGCGGCGGCCGCAGCGGCCGCCGGGAGCACCGGGGGCGCGGCCGTGGACGAACCGGCACCCGGCAGGAGCAGGGAGCCCACGACGGCGAAGGTGAGCAGGGACGCGGTGAGGGGACGCGAGGGACGCACGCAGGCACAACGCGTCGGTGTGACGGCGGTTACTGCCCGGTGAGGAGCCGTCTCACCCCATGGTCAGACCCGGCCCTGCTCCGACAGCAGCGGGAACGGGTTGAACCGGCAGCCGGAGGTGCCCTTGGACTGCTGCATCATCACCGGCGCCGGCTTGCCGGGTCCCGGGCACGAGGGGTGCCCGAGGCCGAGCCAGTGACCGGTCTCGTGGTTGACCACCATGTGGCGGTAGTCGCGCAGGGACCGCCCGCCGGCGTTCCACGCCGGCGAGGCGTTCCGCCAGCGGGTCTGGTTGATGATGACGTAGCGCCCCACCCGGCACGACCAGGTCGCCGAGCAGACCGGGGAGTACGACGGCACGGTGCTGGCCTCGGCCAGCACCAGGGTGAAGGAGCCACCGCTGGCCACCCGGCGGAAGGACACCCCGCCTCCGCGCCAGCCGCGCGGATCGTCGTAGGTCTCCTGGGCCAGCCGCGCGAACTCCCGGACGCTGGCCGTGACCCGGCCCCGGGTGACCACGCTGTAGGTCACGCTGCGCTGCACGTCGACGCGGTGCCGCACCGGGTCGGTGCGCACCGACCTCGCGGTCGCCCGCTCGTGGCCGGGCGCGGTGGCGGTGACCTCGACGCGGAGGCGGTGGCCGACGTCGCCGGGCTGGATGCGGTAGGTCGCCTCGCGGGCGCCCGCGATCGGATCGCCGTCGCGCAGCCAGCGGTAGCGGACCTTCGTCGGGTCGGCCCGCCAGCGGCCGGGGGTGGCGGTGAGGGTGTGCGTGAAGCGCTGGGTGCCGCGGACCTTCGGCTCGCCGCGCAGCACCATCTCCGCGCGGGCGACCGGCTCGGTCGGCTCGGAGAGCGCCACGGCGCTGTCGCCGTCGCCGTCGGTGGCGGTCACCTCCACCTGGAGCCGGCTGCGCAGGTCGTCGAGGTCGAGCTCGTAGGTCGCCTCGCGCTCCCCGCGCACGGGTTCGCCGTCGCGCAGCCAGCGGTAGGTGAAGGTCAGCGGCTCCTCCGGCTCGGCGGTGGCCCACTCGCCGTCGGTGGCGCTGAGCACCTCGGCGTACGTCGCCTCGCCGGTGACCACGGGCGCCACGACGTTCGTGACCTCGGTCGGCTCCTCCCGCGCGGGGGCGGCGACGGGCAGCAGCACGAGCCCCGCGAGGGCAGTCGCGGCCACGCTGACGCAGAGCGTCAGGCCCAGAGCTGCCCCTCGAGCCGGTCCTCGGCCTCGTCGATGGTGCCTTCGTACGCCCCGGTGCTGAGGTACTTCCATCCGCCGTCGCACACGATGAAGGCTATGTCAGCTGATCCACCCGCCTTGACGGCCTTCGCCGCCTGGCCGAGCGCGGCGTGCAGGATCGCCCCGGTCGACACACCCGCGAAGATCCCCTCGAGCTCCAGCAGCTCGCGCACCCGCCGCACGGCGTCGCGCGGACCGACCGAGAACCGGGTGTCGATGAGCGAGGCGTCGTACAGCTCGGGGACGAAGCCCTCGTCGAGGTTGCGCAGGCCGTAGACCAGCTCGCCGTAGCGCGGCTCGGCGGCGACGATGCGCACGTCGGGCTTGGCGCGGCGGAAGAAGCGGCTGACGCCCATGAGGGTGCCGGTGGTGCCCAGGCCGGCGACGAAGTGCGTGATCGAGGGGAGGTCGGCCAGCAGCTCGGGGCCGGTGCCCTCCTCGTGCGCGAGGGCGTTGGCGGGGTTGCCGTACTGGTAGAGCATCACCCAGTCGGGATGCTCCTCGGAGATCCGCTTGGCGACCCGCACGGCCTCGTTGGAGCCGCCGGCGGCCGGGCTGGAGACGATCTCGGCGCCCCACATGCGCAGCAGCTGGCGGCGCTCCTCGGAGGTGTTCTCCGGCATCACGCACACGATGCGGTAGCCCTTGAGCTTGGCCGCCATCGCCAGCGAGATGCCGGTGTTGCCCGAGGTCGGCTCGAGGATGGTGCACCCGGGTCGCAGGGTGCCGTCCTTCTCGGCCTCCTCGATCATCCGCAGCGCCGGGCGGTCCTTGACCGAGCCGGTGGGGTTGCGGTCCTCGAGCTTGGCCCACAGGCGCACGTCCGGGCTCGGCGAGAGCCGCGGCAGCCCCACGAGGGGCGTGCCGCCGACCGAGGCCAGCAGGTTGTCGTAGCGCACGTGGACCCGAGGATCAGACCGCGCCGCCGGCCACGGCCGGCAGGACGACGACCTGGTCGCCGTCGGAGAGCGGGGCCTCGAGGCCGCCCATGAACCGGACGTCCTCGTCGTTGATGTAGATGTTGACGAAGCGGCGCAGGTCGTCGGCGCCGTTCTTCTCCTCCACCAGGCGGTCCTTGAGACCGGGGTGCTTGGCCTCGAGGTCCTCGATCAGGGCGGCCAGGCTGCCACCGTCGCCGGTCACGGCCTTCTCACCACCGGTGTAGGTGCGGAGGATGGTCGGGATGCGGACCTCGATGGACATGGTGCTCCTCTTCTGGGGGACGTGCGGATCGTGCGTCGGGGCCGGGGTGGTCAGCCGAGCGAGGGGACGACGGTGACCTCTTCCTCGGTCACCTCGCCGTCGACGATCCTGTAGGACCTGAACGGAACGGGCGCGTCGTTATTCCCGCCGCCCGCCTCGGCCCACTCCCGGGTGGAGACCAGGACGTAGTGGGCGCCGGGCTCACTGGCCAGCCCGATGTCGGTGCGACTGGGGTAGGCCTCGGTCGCGGTGTGCGAGTGGTAGATCACCACCGGCTCCTCGTCGCGGTCCCACATCTGCTTGTAGAGCGCGAGCAGCTCGGTGGAGTCGAACTCGTAGAACGTCGGGCTGCCGGCGGCGTTGACCATCTCCACGTGACGCTCGGGACGGTCGCTTCCCTCCGGGCCTGCCACGATCCCGCAGGCCTCGTCGGGGTGGTCCCGCTTGGCGTGCGCGACGATCGCGTCGTACGTCGCCTGGTCGATGGTCAGCACGTCGTCCAGCCTAGGCCGACCTCTCGGTCGGACCCTCATCCGCCCGGGAACCGGGACGGTCCGGGCCCGCGCCGGGACGCGTCAGCGGCTGAGCGCGCCGACCAGGGTCTCCTGCAGGTAGCCCACCCAGTCGTAGATGTCGTGCGCCTGGGCGCGGGGGTCGTCCTCGGGCAGGGCGTACCAGTAGTCCTCGTCGCCGTCCTCCACGCCGAGGCGGGTGGCCAGGGCCAGGCGGATGTCGGTGAAGGAGCGCATCCAGGCGTGCGCGGTGTCGGCGTCCATCTCCACGTCGATGGTCAACCCGTCCTCGCGGAGCTCGTCCGGCAGCCCCGCCTCCTCCAAGGTGTCGATGATGGTCGCGGCCGCGCGCGCCTTGCCGTCGCGCAGGGCTCCCTCGGTGAACCGGCGGAACTCCCCGGCCGCCTCCTCGTCGTCGGGGTAGGCGGTGGGGAAGAGCCGGGCCAGCACCGGGTCCTCGGGCTCGGTCGTGGGGCCCGTGAAGTCCATCAGCGCCTCGAACGGGTCGCGGTCCTCCGGCACCGCGGCCTCGCTGTGCAGCAGCTCGACGAGCTGGGAGGCCAGCGAGCGCAGCAGGTCGGCCTCGAACCCGGTGAAGGTGGCGATCACGTGGCCGCTGCGGCGGTGGCGCTGGAAGGCGCTCATCCGCGCACCCCCGCGCCCTGACCCGCGGTCCGGCTCACGGCTGGTCCTCGCGCTGCATGGTGGCCCACAGGCCGTACTCGTGCATGGCCTGGACGTCGCGCTCCATCTCCTCGCGCGAGCCCGTCGAGACCACCGAGCGGCCTTCCTCGTGGACCTCCATCATGAGCTTCTCGGCCTTCTTCTTGGAGTAGCCGAAGTGGTGCTGGAAGACGTAGGTGACGTAGGACATCAGGTTGACCGGGTCGTTCCACACGATCGTCACCCAGGGCGTCGCGGGCCGGACCACGACCTGGTCGAGGACGTCGGGGTCGAGGGTGGGCTCCACCTCGACCGGGCTGGGCGCGGACACGTCTCCCATGCTTCCACACCCCGGACCACCCGGTGGCTTCCTGGCGGGGCACCAGGGGGGTGGCTCGCGCCCCGCGTCGTACGCCGTGGGGCGGCGGGTGCGGGCACTAGGGTCCGGCCATGACCGAGTCCCCCTCCCCCGCTCCTGCCGCCGTGCCCGGCCTGCTCGTCGACCTGGCCGACGGCGTGCTGCGGCTGACCTTCGACCGGCCCGAGGTCTTCAACGCGCTCTCCGGCGAGGTCGCGCTCGCACTGGCCGACATCCTCGAGGGCGTCCCGGCGCGCGACGACGTGCGCGTGGTGGTGCTGACCGGCACCGGCATGGCCTTCAACGCCGGCGCCGACATCTCCGGGGAGGACGCGCACGAGAAGTTCGACGTGCGGGCGATGGACGTCACCAACCGGATCATCCGAGCGATCGTCGCCTGCGACCGCCCGGTGCTGGCCGCGGTCAACGGCATCGCCGCGGGTGTGGGCTGCGGCATCGCCCTGGCCGCCGACATCGTCGTCACCGCGTCCTCCGCCTCGTTCCTGCTGGCCTTCGCCCGGATCGGCTTCATGCCCGACGGCGGCACCTCCGCCACCGTCGCCGCCGCGATCGGACGGGCCCGCGCGATGCGGATGGCCCTGCTCGCCGAGCCGCTGTCGGCCCAGGAGGCGTACGACGCCGGGTTGGTGACCCACCTGGCCAGCGACGAGGAGTTTCCCGCGCTCGTCGAGACCCTCGTGCGCCGCCTCGCCAGCGGCCCGCCGCTGGCGCTCGCCGCCACCAAGAAGGCGGTCAACGCCGCCACCCTCCTCCCGCTCGAGGACGCGCTCGAGCGGGAGCGGACCGGCCAGGTGGTGCTCATGCGCACCGCCGACGTCGCCGAGGGGATGCGGGCCTTCTCCGAGCGGCGCAAGCCGGTGTTCCGCGGGGAGTAGGCGGCCGGCGTCGCGAAGGCCCACCCCCCAACAACCGTTTGACAGTACGCCGTTGTCGGGTGTCCACTACTCCCCAAGAACTCTTGGAGGGTGATCGTGAACGATCCGTCGGCGCAGGCGCGCGAGCAGCAGATCAGCGCGATGCGGGCCGTGGCGCACCCGGTGCGGCTGCGGATGCTCTCGTTGCTGACCGGGACGGCGATGAGCGCGGCCGAGGTGGCGCGCGAGCTCGACCTGACCCACGCGAACGCCAGCTACCACCTGAGGCTGCTCGCCGACGCCGGTGAGATCGTCGTCGACGGCGAGGAGAAGGTCCGCGGCGGCACCGCCAAGCGCTACCGCTACCCCCACGAGCGCGACCTGGCCCCGCTCGCGCCCGACGCTCCGCACCCGACGGTCGACCCCGAGCACCGCGCGCTCTACGTGCGGGCGCTCGGCACCGAGCTCGAGCGCCGGACGCTGACCCGCGAGCCCGGGACGCGCGGCAGCAGCAGCGACCTCGAGGGCTGGGTCGACCCGGCGACCTGGGAGGAGGCCGCGGCGCTGGTCGAGCGCGCCAGCGCCCTGCTGCACGAGGCCAACCGGCCCCCGCGCACCGAGGGCACCGTGCACGTCTCGTTCACCGCCATCGCCTTCCAGATGTCGGCGCCGCACACCCCGGGCCCGTCTCCCGCCACCGACCACGAGGACCCGGCATGACGACCTCCGAGGCCCTCGCCCCGCTCCGCGAGCGCAACTTCCGCCTCTACTTCTCCAGCCGGGTCGTCAACCTGCTCGGCAGCCTCATGGCCCCGGTGGCGCTGGCCTTCGCGGTGCTCGAGATCAGCGACTCCCCCACAGCGCTGGGCGTGGTGCTGGCCGCGCACAGCATCCCGATGGTGGCCTTCCTGCTGGCCGGCGGCGTGCTGGCCGACCGGTTCGGGCGGACCCTGGTGATCCAGTCGTCCAACGTCGTGGCGGGGTTGACCCAGCTGGCGATCGCGGCGCTGGTCGTCTCCGGCACCGCCGAGATCTGGCACCTGGTCGTGCTGACCGCGGTCAACGGCGTCGCCGCGGCCGCCGCGCTCCCGGCACTGGCGAGCGTGCTGCCGCAGCTGGTGCCGCGCGAGCAGCTCCAGCAGGCCAACGTGCTCGTCTCGATGGTCCGCTCGGGGCTCTCGGTGCTCGGCCCGACGGTCTCCAGCCTCATCGTCGTGGGCGTCGGCCCCGGCTGGGCCCTGGCGGTCGACGGCCTGGCCTACCTCGGCGCCGCCGCGCTGCTCGCGCCGATCCGGCTGCCCCGCCCGGTGCGGGCGGCCGGAGGCTCGGTGGTCCGCGACCTGCGCGAGGGCTGGGGGTACTTCCGCTCCACCACCTGGCTCTGGGTGGTCGTGCTGGCCTTCTCCGTCATCTGCGCGGTGCACCAGGGCGGCTTCTTCACCCTCGGCCCGGTGCTGGCCAAGGACACCGCCATCGGCGAGCGCGGCTGGGGGCTGATCCTCTCCGCCGAGGCGCTGGGCCTGCTGGTGACCGGGCTCGCCCTGCTGCGCCTGCGCCTGGAGCGGCCGCTCTTCTGGGGCATGCTCGGCACGGTGCTGTACGCCGCCCCGCTGGTCGCCCTCGGACTCACCGACTCCGTGCTGCTCGTGGTGCTCGCGGCCTTCGTCGCCGGCGCCGGCATCGAGGTCTTCGGGCTGGGCTGGCAGCTGGCCATGCAGGAGAACGTCCCCGACGACATGCTCAGCCGGGCCTTCTCCTTCGACGCCCTCGGCTCCTTCGCCGCGATCCCCCTGGGGCAGCTGGTGGCCGGCCCGCTGGCGCTGGCCTTCGGGCTGCAGCCGGTCATGCTCGTCGCGGGCCTGTCGCTCGCGGCAGTCGCCCTGCTGACGCTGCTCTCGCCCTCGGTGAGGTACCTGCAGCGCGCGGACGCGGCCGTCGGCGTACCGGCTCCGGCGCCTGCCACCTGAGCGACGACGCTCAGGCCCGGCCGCGGCTCAGCACCACTTCTCGACCAGCGCGGCCACGACGGTCGGGGCGCGCCAGGTGGACGTGGTGCCCAGGCAGCGCTCGAGCAGGGGGTTGGTGATCTTGGTGCCGTGGACGCCGTCGGTGCTCACCAGCAGGTGCACCGCACGACCACCGGCCTCGAACCGCTCCCCCGGCTGCGCGCGCTCCCGCAGCAGCGCGAGGCCCTGCTCGCTGGGCTCGTCGCGCAGCAGCGCCACGTAGTGCTGGCCGTCGTGGCGGTGGGCCTGCGCGTGCTGGTGCACCTCGCGCAGCTCGGCCTGGGAGTAGACGATCGTCGGAACCTCGAAGCCCCGGTCGGCGAGGTAGGCCTGCTCCAGCGCCGACTCGATCCGAGCGCGCGAGCGCATCGCGGTGCCCAGCCGGACGTTGCCGGTGTTGATGTGCGTCGCGACGTCGTCGAAGCCGGCGGCCTCGGTGGCCGCGACGATCGCGTCCTTCGGGAACTTCCGCTTCGCGCCGAGGTTGATCGCTCGGAGGAACGCCACGTACGTCGCCATGCGGGCCATCCTGCCCACCCGGAGCCGTCCACGTCCCGGAGGCTGCACGTCCCGGAGGCTGCACGTCCCGGCTGCAGGAGACGGCTCAGGCGCGGCTGCGCACGACCACCGTGCCGGCTGCCTTGTCGTGCAGGCCCTGGCGCCGCTCGTCCCACAGCGGCCACAGCCCCGCGAGGATCACGTAGAGGCTGACCAGCCACCCGAGGAACGGCACGACCGACAGGATGCCGACGCCGTAGAAGGTGGCCCACCGCACCAGGACCACCCGCCACGACAGCGGGCCGCTCGGGGGCTCCCACGTGCTGACCTCGACGCCGACCGCGCGCATGCCCAGGGTCGAGCTCCGCCGGCGGAGCTGGGCGGCGTGGTAGACCAGCCCGACCAGCAGCGTGATCAGCGTGAGGACGACCAGCGGTCCGGCGATGTCGGCGTAGAGGTCGAGGCTGTCGACGGAGCTCGCGCGGCCCGTCTCGGCCGCGGAGGTCAGCTCGTCGAGGAAGGCGGCGTACTCGCGCACCACCTGGATCCACCAGGGGATGCCGAGCACGGTCGCCACGGCCCCCACGACCAGCGAGTCGATGACGTAGGCACCGAGGCGGGACCCCCAGCCGGCCAGCGGCCGACCGTCGGGAGCGGTCGGGACGGCGGGCGCGCCCCCGAACGCAGGTGCGCCCGACGCGGGCGGTGCGGCGTACCCGGTCCACTGCTCGCCGTCGTACCAGCGCAGGCCGGCGCCGCCGGCGGGGTCGGGGTACCAGCCCTGGGGTGCGGTCATGGGCGCCACCCTTCCCCGTCGTGGGGCCGTTGGCACCTCGGCGGTCCGCGGCCTGTGGAGAACCGCGGCGGACGCGCCTCAGAGGTTGCCGCGGCGCTCCTGCTCGCGCTCGATCGCCTCGAAGAGCGCCTTGAAGTTGCCCTTGCCGAAGCCGAGCGAGCCGTGGCGCTCGATGAACTCGAAGAAGACCGTGGGCCGGTCGCCCATCGGCTTGGTGAAGATCTGGAGCAGGTAGCCGTCCTCGTCGCGGTCGACGAGGATGCCGCGCTCCTTCAGCTCCTCGATCGGCACCCGCACCTCGCCGATCCGGGCGCGCAGGGCCGGGTCGTCGTAGTAGGAGTCGGGGGTGTCGAGGAACTCGATGCCGTGGTCGCGCAGCACGTCGACGGTGCGCAGGATGTCGCCGGTGGCCAGGGCGATGTGCTGGCAGCCGGCGCCGTCGTAGAACTCGAGGTACTCGTCGATCTGCGACTTCTTGCGCGCGACGGCCGGCTCGTTGAGCGGGAACTTCACGCGGTGGTTGCCGCTGGCGACGACCTTGCTCATGAGGGCGGAGTAGTCGGTGGCGATGTCGTCGCCGATGAACTCGGCCATGTTCGTGAAGCCCATGACCTTGTTGTAGAAGGCGACCCACTCGTCCATCCGGCCGAGCTCGACGTTGCCGACGCAGTGGTCGACGGCCTGGAAGAGCCGCCGCGGCTGACCCTCGCGCCGGGTGGCGGTCGAGGAGCGCGCCACGAAGCCGGGCAGGTAGGGGCCGGAGTAGCGGCTGCGGTCGACGAGGGTGTGGCGGGTCTCGCCGTACGTCGCGATGGCGGCCGTGCGCACGGTGCCGTGCTCGTCGGAGACGTCGTGCGGCTCGACCAGGATCGTGGCGCCCATCGCGCGGGCGTGCTCGATGCAGCGGTCGACGTCGGGCACCTCGAGGGCAAGGTCGACGACGCCGTCGCCGTGGCGACGGTGGTGGTCGAGGACGGGGCTGTCGGGGGTGACGCCGCCGGTGAAGACGAAGCGCGCGCTGCCCGAGCGCAGGACGTAGGTCTTGTCCCCGCGGTGGCCGGTCTCCGGGCCGCGGTAGGCCTCGAGCTCCATGCCGAGGGCCAGCTGGTACCACCCGGCGGTCTGGGTGGCGTTGCCGACCACGAAGACGATCGCGTCCATCGCGGTCACCGGGAAGGGGTCGCGGCTGGCGTCGTACTCCACCAGTCCCACCAGCTCCTTGAGCTGCTCGAGGGAGAGGTCGGCCTTGAGCTCGTCACGGGTCAGCGTCATGGCGCGATCGTGGCGGCGGTCACGCAGACTGTGCAACAGTTGGGGCCAGGACTGGTCAGGTTGTCCAGTGGGAGGGGTCGAGATGGACGAGCTGGACGTCAGGTTGATCGAGCTGTTCACCGACGAGCCGCGCGTGGGGGTCCTCGAGGCGTCGCGCCGGCTGGGCGTCGCCCGCGGGACGGTGCAGGCGCGGCTGGACCGGCTCACCGCGCGGGGCGTCGTCACCTCGTGGGGGCCGCAGCTCTCCCCCGAGGCGCTGGGTCACCCCGTGACGGCGTTCCTGACCCTGGAGATCCGCCAGGCGTCGGCCGAGCCGGCCGGGGGCGGTCGCGGTCCGGGGTCGGTCGCTGACGTCGTACCCGCCGAGCGGGGGCACGACGTCGTCGGCGCCCACCTCGCCGCCATCCCCGAGGTGATCGAGGTGCACACCACCACCGGCGCCGGGGACCTGCTGGCCCGCGTGGTCGCCCGCTCCAACGCCGACCTGCAGCGGGTCATCGACCGGGTCCTCGCGCACCCCCGCATCACCCGGTCCTCGACCGTCATCGCGCTCGAGACGCAGGTGGCGCACCGGGTGCTGCCGCTGGCCCGGGCGGCGTTGGGGGGGGGGCGTCGGGGTAGTCCGAATCAGTTTTGATCCTTACTGACCAGTAGGCATCAGATCTGATTCGGACTACCCCGGCTCGCCGGCCAGCAGCGCGGCGACCTCGTCGGCCGCAGCCACGACCTGGGGCGCGACGACGCGCTCGTCGAGGATGCCGAGGGTGACGATGCCGACCGAGGCCTCGAGCCCCTCGACGCCGCGCACGGGCGCGGCCAGTCCGCGGGCACCGGTCTGCAGCTCCCCCGTCGTGGTGACGTACGCCGGGGGGCGGGCGCCGCCGTCGCGACCGGCCCGCCCGAGCAGGACCGCCTTGCCGGCGGCGCCCTGGGCGAGGGGGTGACGGGTGCCGACCCGGTAGGAGACGTGGAAGTCGGTCCAGGACGGCTCGACCACGGCCAGCGCGAGCGCCTCGGACCCCTCGACGACGGTCAGGTGCGCGGTGCACCCGACCGACTCCGCGAGGGTGCGCAGCACCGGCTGGGCCAGGTCGCGCAGCACCGGCTGGACCGCGGCGGCGAGGTGGAGGATCCCCAGCCCCACGTGGAGGCGGCCCTTGGCGTCGCGACGCACGAGGCCGTGCTGCTCCAGGGTGCTCACGAGCCGGTAGACGACCGTGCGGTTGACCTCGAGCCGCTGGGCGAGCTCGGTGACCGTGAGGCCGCCGGAGGTGCCGGCCAGCACCTCGAGCACGCGCAGGCCGCGGTCGAGGGTCTGGGAGGTCTCCGAGGACATGGCGGTGAGTCTAGGGAGCCGCGGTTGCCCGGCACTCAGCCGGACTTGCGGGCGGCCCACTCCCGGACCCGGTCGATGCGGGCGCGCAGCTGCTCGGCGTTGGCGATCGCGGCGGCCGGGCCGCCGCACTCTTTGCGCAGGGCGGCGTGGACGACGCCGTGCGGCTGGCCGGTGCGGTGGTGCCAGGCACCGACGAGGCCGTTGAGCTCGCGGCGCAGGACGGCGAGCTGCTCGTGCGTGGCGACCTCCTCGATCGCCGGGTCGCCGGGGTCCGTGGCCGGCTGCTTCTGGGCCCGCCCCTGGGACTTGGCGCGGTCGGCCTGGCGCTGGCGCAGCAGGTCACGCATCTGACCGGGCTCGAGCAGCCCCGGGATGCCGAGGAAGTCCATCTCCTCCTCCGACCCGACGTGCACCTCGCCCTCGTGGCCGAACTGCGCACCGTCGTAGAGCACGTGGTCGAAGCGGGCCTCGGAGCCGATCGCCTCGAAGCTGCCGAGCAGCTCGTCGGAGGCGCCCTCGCCGGCCTGGGCCCGGGCGAGCAGCTCGTCCTCCGCGGCGAAGATGTCGTCCTCGCTGGTGACCCTGCGGCCCAGCACGTGGTCGCGCTCGACCTCCATCTCCGAGGCGAAGCCGAGCAGCGTCGGGACCGAGGGGAGGAACACCGAGGCGACCTCGCCGCGGGTCCGGGCCCGCACGAAGCGGCCGACCGCCTGGGCGAAGAAGAGCGGGGTGGAGGTGGTGGTCGCCCACACCCCCACGGCCAGGCGCGGGACGTCGACGCCCTCGGAGACCATCCGGACCGCGACCATCCACCGCGAGTCGCCCTCGGAGAAGGCGGAGATCTTCTTCGAGGAGCCCGGGTCGTCGGAGAGCACGACGGTCGCGGCCTCGCCGGAGACCTGGCGCAGCGTCTTGGCGTACGCGCGGGCCGACTCCTGGTCGGTCGCGATCACCAGGCCGCCGGCGTCCGGGACGTGGCGGCGCACCTCGGAGAGCCGCTTGTCGGCGGCTGCCAGCACCGAGGGGATCCACGAGCCGGCCGGGTCCAACGCCGTGCGCAGCGCCTGGTTGGTCAGGTCCTTGGTGAGCGGCTCCCCCAGCCGTGCCGCCACCTCGTCGCCGGCCCGGGTGCGCCAGGACATCTCGCCGGAGTAGGCCAGGAACAGCACCGGGCGCACGACGTGGTCGGACAGGGCGTGCGAGTAGCCGTAGGTGTAGTCCGCCGCCGAGCGCGGGATGCCGTCGGGGCCGGGCTCGTAGGTGACGAACGGGATCGGGTTGACGTCGGAGCGGAACGGCGTGCCGGTCAGGCACAGCCGGCGGGTGGCGGGCTCGAAGGCCTCGCGCACGCCCTCGCCCCACGACAGCGCGTCGCCGGCGTGGTGGACCTCGTCGAGGATCACCAGCGTCTTGAAGCGCTCGGTGCGGATGCGCATGGCGAGCGGGTTGACCGCCACGCCGGCGTACGTCACGGCGACACCGACGTAGTCCTGGGAGGTGCGGCCCTTGCCGGCCGAGAAGCTGGGGTCGATGGGGATGCCGGCGCGCGCGGAGGCCTCGGCCCACTGGGTCTTGAGGTGGTCGGTGGGCGCCACGACGATGATCCGGTCGACGATCCGGCGCCCCAGCAGCTCGGCGGCCACCGACAGCGCGAAGGTCGTCTTGCCGGCGCCCGGCGTCGCGACGGCCAGGAAGTCACGGGCGGCGCGTCCCTCGCGTGCGGGGTCGAAGTACTTCTCCATCGCCTGCTGCTGCCAGGCGCGCAGGGACGGCGCGGTGCCCCAGGCGGCCCGGTGCGGGAAGGCTGGTGTGAGT
This sequence comes from Nocardioides ginkgobilobae, assembly GCF_054781275.1. Lineage (NCBI taxonomy): Bacteria > Bacillati > Actinomycetota > Actinomycetes > Propionibacteriales > Nocardioidaceae > Nocardioides > Nocardioides ginkgobilobae. The sequence goes on from NZ_BAAGUS010000001.1 coordinate 86,928, forward strand.
GCAGGCGTGAGCGAGGGGCCCGACTCCTCGTCGGGGCGCGGAGCGGCGCTCACGCGTCGGCGCCGCCGTCGTCCTTGAGGGACTCCCAGACCTCTTTGCAGTCCGGGCAGACCGGGAACTGCTCCGGGGAGCGGCTGGGCACCCAGACCTTGCCGCACAGGGCCACCACGGGGGTGCCCATCACCATCGCCTCGGTGAGCTTGTCCTTGTCGACGAAGTGCGAGAAGCGCTCGTGGTCGCCCTCGTCGGTGGGGACGGTGCGACGGTCCTGCTCGACCCGCTCGTCGAGGGCCGTCCCGGTCCCGCCGCCGTCGCCGTCGGTGCCGAATCCGAATCCACTCACGGGGTGGAACTGTACGTCGTCGCGGCCGCCTGGCCAGATCGACGCGGGTCCTGAGCGAGGTGCGGCGCCGACCGGTCCGGGCCGACTAGTTCAGCTCGGGGTCGGCGGGCCGGGTGGCGTGCCAGGCGAGCTCGCCGGGCTGGCGGCGCAGGACGTCGCGCCACAGGTCGGTCGCGTCCTCGCGGCACAGGTCGCCGCCCTCGGAGGGCACGACGTACCAGGCGCCCTCGGCGATCTCGTCCTCCAGCTGGCCGGCGCCCCAGCCGGAGTAGCCGGCGAAGATCCGCAGGGCGGCGAGCCGCCCGGCCACGGCGTCCATCGGGGTGTCGAGGTCGACCAGCCCGAACCGGCCCGCGACCCGGCGGAACCCGGTGCCGGGCACGGCGGCGGCGTCGTCGAGCAGCGCGACGGCCAGGGCCCCGTCGGTGCTGACCGGTCCGCCCTGGAAGAGCACCTCCGGCTCGGCGACGACCTCGCCCCAGGCGGGCAGGACCTCCTCCACGGGCACCGGGGTCGGGCGGTTGAGCACCACGCCCACCGCACCGTCGGCGTCGGCCTCGAGGAGCAGGACGACGGTGTCGACGAAGTTCGGGTCCAGGAGCGTCGGGGCCGCGACCAGGAGCAACCCGGGGGCCGGGGCCAGACCGGGGCCGCGACCGCCCGGCGTCGTACTGCTCATGGCCTCATCATGCGCCACGCGCGCGGACCTGGCACGACCCCGGGCACGGCACGACCCCGGGCCGACGTCAGAAGGGAGGGAGGCGTCGGACCGGGGTCGTGGTGGTCCTGGGGCCGGTCGCACAGGGGAGGGAGGGGCGACCGGACTGGCAGTGGATCAGGCGGCGAAGGCCGCCTTGAGCCGTCCCAGGAGGCTGGTGGGGGCAGTGGGCTCGGGGACCGGCGCGAGGACCCAGCCCGTGCGGGCCTTCTCCTCGAGCCGCGCACCGACGGCAGCGGCGCTGGCGTCGTGCGCGCTGGCCTGGCCGGCCATGACGGCGAGCAGGATGCGCTCCTTGGCCACCGCCTTGTCCATGGCCAGGGCCATCGCGTCGTCGAGCGGGTGGGCGCGGTGGTGGTCGACGATGGCACGGATGCCGGGGAGCTCGGCGGCCGTGGCGCGCCAGGCGTCGACGACGGCGTCCTCGAAGGCCATCGGGCGCGCCATCAGCTCGCGCTCGATGCGACCGGCGAGGCGGGTGTGCCAGCGCAGCTGGAGGGCGCCGAGCAGCGTCAGCTCGTCGCCGAAGGAGTCCGGGACGCCCTCGACGTCCCAGGGCAGGAGACCGTCGCGACGGGCGTCGGCCTCGGAGATCACGGCGCGGAGGATCTCTCCACGGTTGCGGTACGAGGTCCAGGTCATGGGGGTGTCGCCCTCCTAGATGGATGCGGTGCCTCGAGAAGTGGTGTGGCTCACGGTTCACATACCGTGAGTACGTACCGAGAGTACGGAGCCGTCGACGAGCCACGCAAACACCTCGGGGTGGTCGGCGCGGTGATCCTGACCACCTGTGACGGGCGCCCCAGGCCCCTCGACGTCGGGCGCTCCCGCGTTCCTGAGACGCCCGTCACTAGACTGGCGGTATGTCGAGGTCCTCGGTCTCCAAGCTCGTGCCCAAGGTCCCGGGCGTCCCCGGGGGCTCGCTGCGCGCGCAGTACTCCGCCTCGACCAAGCGCGGCCTGGTCGACGTGGCCGAGGAGCTGTTCACCGAGCACGGCTACGCCGCGACCTCGCTGGACGCCATCGTCAGCGGCGCCGAGGTCACCAAGGGCGCGCTCTACCACCACTTCAGCGGCAAGCAGGCGCTCTTCGAGGCGGTGTTCGAGCGCGTGTCCTCCGACGCCTCGCGCGCCATCCAGAAGGCGCTCAAGGGCAAGCGCGACCCCTGGGAGAAGGCGCGCGCCGGCCTCGAGGCCTTCCTCCTGGTCGTCCAGGAGCCCCGCTACCGCCGGATCGTGGTGCAGGAGGGTCCCTCGGTCCTGGGCTACGAGCGGTTCCGCGAGCAGGAGGAGCGCTCGACCTTCGCCACCGTCGTCGACATCGTCCGCTCGGTGCTCTCCGCGGGCACCTGGGAGCTGGACGAGCCGATGATCCAGACGTTCTCGCGGATCTTCTTCGGCGCGATGTCCTCGGCCGGCGAGGACGTCGCCGTCGCCGAGGACCCGATCCTGGCCGCCACCCGGGTCGAGGCGGCCATCGGCTTCATCATCGCCGGGTTCCAGTCGCTCGCCGACGCCGGCGTCCCCCTCCCCGACCCCGGCGCCAGCCCGGTCGAGGTCCCCGCCGCCGTCGAGGGCAGCTAGGGCCGGACCGGCGCGTCGTCCTGGAAGATCCGCCGGCTCGGCCCGGGGGGGGTCGCGGCGGGCGCGGTCAGCAGGCGGCGTACGAGCGGGTGGTGGCGAGCGGCCCGGCGCCGCGACGGGCCACGGTCGCCCGGACCTCGTGGTCACCGCCGCCGAGCGGGAGACGCAGGCGACCGGGCACCGCGCTGCGGCCGACCTCGAGTTCCTGCCGGCCGTCGACCTCGAGCACCACGCTGCGCACCCGCGGCTCCCGGCGGGGCTGCACGAGGCGCACGGCCAGGCCGCCGGCAGCACAGTCGACCGTCGCGGGCAACCGGACGTAGCGACGGCCGGGACCCGTCGCCCGTCCCGTGGCCTCTCCCGGGGCCGGCACGTCCCCGCTCGGCGCGACGGTCCAGGTGCGGACCTCACGCGTGAGGTCGATGTCGTCAGGGTGCAGCACCCCCGGCAGCGCCTCGACGGTGACGCTCACCCGCTGCGGCTCCTCGGTGCCGACGACCTCCAGGCCCGCGGGCCCGGTCGGGAGCACGTCCTCGTTGACGGTCGTGCCGTCGACGGTCCACGTGGTGCGGGTGCCCGCGCCGGTGCCGAGCACCTCCAGGCCCAGCCGCACCGACTCGCCGGGCGCCACCACGACCACCTCGGTGGTCGTGGGCAGCACCGAGCCCGGCTCGACCAGGCTGACGCCGTACGTGCCCAGGTCGTCAGCAAGGAGGCGCCGCGGTAGCTGCTCGGCCGCGACCGGTCCGAAGGGCTGACCGAGGGTGCGCATGAGGCAGTCGTGGCAGGAGCGGTACCAGCGGGTCGGTGAGTAGTGCGCGCCCTCGAAGAGCCCCACGACGTCCGGCGGCTGCGGACCGGTCGTGGGCACCGGGGTCGCCGGGTCGACCCAGCGCCGCCACTTCAGCCGCGAGCGGTCGGTGACGTCGGTGACATTGGCCAGGCACGGACCGTCCTGGGAGGAGGGCACGTCGGAGCAGGGGGCGTAGCCGGGGGTGAAGGTGTCGTACTCGTCGTCGAGGCCCAGCAGCGAGTGGCCCAGCTCGTGGGCCATCACCTCGGTGCCCGCCTCGTGGGTCGAGGTGGTCGCCACGAAACCACCGGAGCCGCCGTACTCCTCGTCGTTGACCACGAGCAGGACCTGCTCCCAGCCGGGGTGGCCGGCGTCGGCGTCCGCGACGATCGCGCCCGTGTCGGCGGGGACGAGCAGGCGCTGGATGCCGAAGGAGCAGTACGTCGCGTCGTAGCGGGTCTCCACGAAGCCGGCCGGGTTGGCGGTGCCGGTCTCGGGGCAGCAGCCGGGTGCCGTGGAGTGGTCACGGCACGTCGCCGACGGCGGTGGCTGGTCGGCGCCGCGCTGCTGGGAGGGCACGAAGACCCCGACGACGTTGACGAGGTCGCGGTGCTCGGCGAACGGGGTGCGGGCCAGGAGGTCGTCGGCCACCCGCGCGGCGTCGGCGGTGAACGCGGCCTCGTCGGCGGCGGTGTACCCGTCGCCGAGGACGACGACGTCGAGCCGGTTGGCCGACGGTCCGAGCGGGTGGCCGGGCAGCTCGACCCGGGTCGGCGCGGTCGCGGCCGCGCGCCGCGCGGGGGGACGGTACGCCGCGGCGTACCCCTCCCCCGCGACGCGTGCCCGGACGGAGGCGAGGTCGGCGTCGACCGGCACGCGGACCCGCAGGACCGGCGCCGGGTCGAGGACCTGCTCGCCGGTCAGCGCGGTCGCGCCGGCGACCCGCGGCAGCTCGGCGCGCACGTGGGTGGCCGGTACCGCGGTGCGGGCCAGCACGCTGCCGTCGGCGGTCCCGAGGAGCACCCGGGCCCGGGCGCCGTCGACCACACCGCGACGGGGTGCGTCGGCGGCGGGCAGGGTCACGTCGGAGACGACGCGCAGGCCGCCGTCGGGGGTGGGGCGCAGGGAGACGATCCGGGCGAGAGCGGGGTCCGCGGGCGCGGGTGTGGTCGCCGCGGTCGGGGCGGGGCGGGCGGCCTCCGGGTCGACGGCTCCTGCCGACGTGCCCGACAGGGCGGCCAGCTGCAGGCCCCCCGCGACCACCGCACCGACCAGGGCGCCGGTGACCGAGCGGGGGGACCTCACGTCAGCCGCCGATGCTCACGGAGCCGGTGGCGGCGGGGACCAGCTCGATCCAGGTGCGCCCGGCCGGCACCCGCACGGTGCCGAGGCGGTCGCGCAGCTGCAGCGGGGCGTCCAGCCCGGCCTTCTCCCAGGTCAGGTTGATCGCGCGGCCGCCGTGCAGGAGGACCGCCGGGCCCTTGCCCTCGAGGATCGACTCGGGCACCGGGTTGCCGGCAGGGTCGCGGTAGCCGGCGTCGCCGACCCGCACGCGCACGACGAGCACGGAGTCGGCCAGGAACTCGTCGCCGGCCGCGGCGAAGGTGTTGACGTTGCGGTAGCGACCGCCCTCGAACGCCCAGCTCGTCGCGTGACCGCCGGAGAAGCGGGCCTCGAGCGTGCGGCCGGGCTGCCCCTTCGGGAGGTCCTTCGCCTCGCCCCACTCCAGGTAGTCGGCCGGGCGCTCGGGCGGACCCTGCACCAGGGTGGCCGTCTGCGCGAGGTCGGTGAACAGGTTGTAGGGCGCCGAGCGGGAGGAGTCGCGGAAGAACCCCTTCGCACCCTCGCCGAAGAAGGGGATGCCCGCCTGGCGGATCCGCTGGATGGTGATCGGGGCGGCGCCGCTGGTGACCATCGCGCCCTCGACGGGCGAGACGATGCCGATGTCCGTGGAGCGCATGGAGCGCACCGGCCCGACGGTGCCGGGGATCTCGGAGTAGAAGAACGCCGCCAGACGGGTCATCCCGCCCTCGACCAGCTCCTCCACGACCAGGTCGGCGCTGCCGAGCCCGATCTGCGGGGCCGCCGAGGAGGTGTTGTCCATCTTCAGCACCATCACCGGGTGCCGGGCCGCGGCGCTGCCGCCCTTGGCCGGCAGGCCCGTGAGCGGCCAGGTCTCCGGCGCGACCTCGGAGCCCGCCGTCACCCCCTGGCTGGCCGCCCCGGAGGGTCCCTCCGCGTCCGGTCGGTCGTCGGCCCCGCAGGCCGCCACCCCCAGCAGGCCGGCGAGGGCCAGGGAGCAGACGGCGAGACGGGTGGGACGGTGACGCATGGGCACGGGGGGACCTCCAGGGGGCGTGCGGTGCTGCGGGTGCTGCGGGTCGTGCTGGGGCCGGGCTCAGCCGAGGGTGATGCCGCCGTCGACGTACAGCGTCTGGCCGGTGATGTACGACGACTCGTCGGCCGACAGGAACGTGACCGCCGCGGCGATGTCCTCGGGGTACCCCACCCGCTTGACCGGGTTGGCGTCCGCGTTCATCTTCCGGAACTCCTCGACATCCATCTTGAGGCGCGCCGCGGTGGCGTCGGTCATCTCGGTGGCGATGAAGCCCGGGGCGACGGCGTTGACGTTGATGCCGAAGGGGCCCAGTTCGATGCCGAGGGTCCGGGTGAAGCCCTGGATGCCCATCTTGGCGGCGGAGTAGTTGGCCTGGCCGCGGTTGCCCAGCGCCGAGATCGAGGAGATGTTGACGACCTTGCCGTAGCGCTGCTCGACGAAGTGCTTCTGCGCGGCCTTGGTCATGAGGAACGCGCCCTTGAGGTGCACGCCCATGACGAGGTCCCAGTCGTCCTCGGTCATCTTGAACAGCAGGTTGTCGCGGGTGATGCCGGCGTTGTTGACCAGCACGTGCACGCCGCCGAGCTCCTCGACCACGCGCGCGATCGCGGCGTCCACGCTCTCGGCGTTGCTGACGTCGCACCCCACGCCGATCGCCTTCGCACCGTCGACCAGCGACAGCCGGCCGGCGGCGTCGGAGGCGGCGGACTCGTCGAGGTCGATGATCGCGACCGAGGCACCCTCCTCGGCGAAGCGGTTGGCGGTGCCGAAGCCGATGCCGCGCGCGGCTCCGGTGACGATGACGACGCGACCGTCGAAACGACCCATGGTGGTGGTGCTCCTTCGCAGAGGGACTGTCTGGACTGACTCAGGACTGAGTGGGGACTGGCTGGACCCGGCTGGTGTGGCCGGTGGTGCCCGCGCTGCGCGCGGACGGCGCCGCGCTGGGCCCCCAGCACCCTAGACGGGCCGACGGCGGCGGGGGTCGGCACCCGCGGATCGGACCGGCCGCGACACGCGAGGGTCCGGACGCGCCGAGGCTCAGGCGAGCGCGGCGCGGAGGCGCTCGGCGTACGCCGCCCGCTCGCCGTCGGCGTACTTCTGCCGCGGCCAGAAGAAGCCGCGCAGCCCGTCACCCTTGGTGCGGGGCACGACGTGCAGGTGCAGGTGCGGGACCGACTGGCTCACGGTGTTGTTGATCGCGACGAAGGAGCCCTGCGCGCCGAGCGCGACGACGACGGCGGTGGCGATGTCCTGGGCGGCGGCGAGGAAGGGGTCGCGCAGGTCGGCGGGCAGCTCGGGGAGCGTGGCGTGGTGCTCGCGCGGGACGAGCAGGACGTGGCCCTTGAAGACGGGGCGCTGGTCGAGGAAGGCCAGCACGTGCTCGGTCTCGAGCACGACGTCGGCGGCGACCTCCCCGGCCACGATCGCGCAGAAGACGCAGTCGCGGCCGGGGGTGGTCATGCCGACATCATGGGGCGGGCGCGGCTCAGCCGTTGCCACCCGCTCGGAAGGCCAGCCACGCGTCGCTCATGCGGGCTGCCTGGCCCTCGGTGAACATGTCCATGCAGTCGTCGACGGTGTAGTCCATGAAGTTGTGGACCGGGTCCAGGCCGGGAGCCGCGCAGGAGTCGACGCCCTCGGGGCAGCCGAACTGCGGGAAGGCCTCGCGCGGGGTGTCCTCGACGCCGTCACCGACCGGCGTGCAACCGTTGGCGAAGGTGTGCTCGAGCATCATCCAGTGGCCGACCTCGTGGGTGAGGGTGTCGCCGCCGTTGTAGGGCGCCGCGGTGCCGCCCGGCATGGACTCGTCGAGGATGACGACCCCGTCGATGAAGTCGCGGCCGTTGTTGTAGCCCTTGGGGAAGTACGCCCAGCCCAGCAGCCCGCCCCCGATGTCGGCGGAGTAGACGTTGAGGGTCTCGGAGTCGCCCTCGTGCAGGGCGGCCTTCATGTCCTTCTCGGTCTTGCCGGGGGTGACCTGCGCCCACGCGGCGTTGACCGTCCAGGTCGTCTTGACCAGGTCGAAGCGGAAGGCGGTGTCGGCGGCATCGGTGGCGGTGGTGCCGGCGAAGGCGTCGTTGAGCACGTCCATCTGGGCCGCGATCATCTGCTCGGTGCGCGTGCGCTCGGCCTTGGTGGGCTGGGTGTCGGTGAGCACGTGGAAGACCGTGTCGATGGTGACCGAGCCCGGGGCGAGCGAGGGGGCGTCGGGGAGCACGCCGTACATGGGCGCGTCCTTCTTCGGGTAGAGCGCCGGCTCCTGGGCAGTGGCGCCCTCGGCCTGGCGGGCGCCTGAGGTGTGGCCGTGCTGTCCTCGCACACCTCGACCCCCGGCGACGGGGCGGCGGTGACGGCGATCGGGGCGGCGCCGGTGAGCGCGGTGACGGACAGGGCGGTGGCCGCGAGGGCAGCCAGGGTGGAACGGGTCGAGCGGTGAGCGCGCAGGCGCATGGGTGGTGCTCCCTCCGAGACACGCCGACGGTCGCCGGCGGAGCAGCAACCTAACCCCGGGGACCGACGGCCGTCACGCACCTCGCTGGCCGGGCTCAGTCGCACACCTCGGTCGCACACTCCGGCGGCAGCACCGGCGCGGGCCCGTGGGTGTGGCCGTGGCCGTGGTCGCCGGGCCCGGCGCCCCGACCCGCGCCGCGCGGCACGGCGTCGAAGTGGTGGCTGTCGGCGGTGCCGTAGGTCCAGCGCAGGCCGTGGCGGCGCATGATCTCCACGACCCGGTGGCTGCTGGAGCGCCAGGCCACCCGCGGGTGCGAGCGCGAGGCCCACCACGAGTTGGGGACCAGCCCGTGGCTGGACCGGTAGGGGTTCTCCCAGGTGTTGATGTCCAGCGAGCGGCCCCAGGCGTGCGGCGAGCGGATGCCGGGGCGGCCCACGACCTGGCGGCAGTTGAACGCCGAGGTGTTGCCGGCCGCCATCGAGGCGTAGTCGTCGGCGCCGCGCAGCCGCGGTGACCAGCCGAACCGGTCGGCGCGGAACATCGCCCGGACCGGCAGCCCGGCGCGGTACATCTCCGAGAGCGCCGCCGACATCTGGCCGACCACGGACGTGGCGGCGACCAGCTCGCCGCGGTAGCGGTACCCGTCGTAGCCCCAGTGGTTGATCCGCAGCAGCCGCAGGCCCTCGCGACCCACGGGGCAGCCGGCGTGCCAGGTGCGCCCGGTCATCGAGCGCCAGACACCGCCGGGGATCCGGGTGATCCGGGGCGCCGGTCCCTCGCCGACGGCCCGCGGCGGCCGGGGCAGGGCGCGTCGCGGCACCGGCCCCCCGAGCCGTACGACGGTGCCGGGAGGTGTGTTGTCCAACCGGTGCACGGGGCTGGTGTCGCCCTCCAGCCAGGGCTGCCGCGGCATGCGCACGCGGTAGCGGGTGTCCTCCCGCGGGGCGACCCGGGTCGACGCGCGACCCTGCTCGTCGGTGCGCAACCGCTCGACCACGCGCCAGCGGTCCCCGCGGCGCTCCTCGAGGACCACCTCGCCCGTGACCGGCTCCCCGGCACGGGTGCGCCAGCGCAGGGCCAGGCGCACGCTCGTCTCGTCGACGACCTCGTCGGGGCCGGTGAGCTCGGCGCGGGCGGTGCGCCGGAGCAGGGGCAGCGTCACGGGGCCGGTCTCCTGTGGCCCGGTCTCCTGGGGAGCGGCGCCGTCCTCGGGACTGCCGCCGGGCTCCCCCGTGGTCCCGTCCCAGGTCGCCCGCACGACGTTGCCGCCCGGGTCGCGCTCGAGCACCGCCTCGAGCGCGGCGCTGCCGGTCGCATCGGTCACCACGACGGCGAGCTCGCGCCACTCCTCCCCCACGAGCCGCTCGACGCGGACGCTCGCCCTGACCACCGGCTGGCCGGCCGCGTCGGCGAGCACGACGGTCACCGGCGCCGGCTCACCGGCGTACGTCGGTGGGGCGGTGAGGTGCAGGCCGGGTGCGTGCTCGCGCTGGTCGCGGTCCGCGGGCGCACCGACGGCCGGCGCCGCCAGGGCGAGGGACAGCGAGAGGGCGACGAGGACGAGCTTCCCGAGCAGCACCTCGCCACCCTCCCCCGACCGGACGGCGGGCGGGCCCACCCGGACCGGCGAGTCGACGCCGGTCCGAGCGGGCCGGAGGGGGCCGGGGATCAGCCCCGGTCGGCGACCCAGGCGTCGCGCGCGTCGACGGCGATGTCGGGGTGGTCGGTGAACAGCGCGTCGACCCCGGCCTCGAGGAAGGCCACGGTCTCCGCACCCATGTCGCCGAAGGCGTCCGGGTCGGTGCCGCGGCGGAAGTTCGTCGCCATGAACTGGTTCTCCGCGCGCAGCGTGTAGACCACGACGCGCAGACCGGCCGCGTGCGCGTCGTCCACCACGTCGCTGGGCTCGCCGGTGGCACCGGTGGCGGGGTCACGCGGGAGCACGACGTTCTTCTCGGGGCTCAGCCAGTCGGCGTACGTCGCCACCTCGGCGAGCCCTGCCGGGGTCACCAGGTCGGCGTACGTCGTGGGCTCCCCGGCGGCGACCGCGTCGTAGGGCGCGCCCGAGCCGGAGACCAGCTGCACCAGCGGCACCTTGGTCATCGTGTCGAGCTCGCGCAGGTTGGCGGTCTCGAACGACTGCACGAGCACCGGGCTCTTCCTCTTCGTGAGCCCCGCCTCCTCCAGCTCGGCGACGAGCGGCTCCTCGAGCGAGAGCCCGATCGAGTCGAAGTACGTCGGGTGCTTGGTCTCCGGCGCGACCGCGACGTCGAGGCGGTCGGCCAGGCGCAGCACCTGGGCCAGGGTGGGGATGCCGTAGCGGCCGTCGTACTCGGTGTTGGCCGGTCGCACCTCCGGCAGCCGCTCGACCGCGCGCAGGGTGCGCAGCTCGGCCAGGGTGAAGTCCTCGGTGAACCAGCCGGTGACCGGGCGGCCGTCGACGACCTTGGTGGTGCGGCGGTCGGCGAACTCGGGTCGGTCCGCGACGTCGGTGGTGCCCGAGATCTCGTTCTCGTGGCGGGCGACGAGGACGCCGTCCTTGGTGGGGACCAGGTCGGGCTCGATGACCTCGGCACCCATCTCCACGGCCAGGCGGTAGGCGGCCAGGGTGTGCTCGGGGCGGTAGCCCGAGGCGCCGCGGTGGCCGACGACCAGCGGGGTGTCGAGCTGGGTGAGGGGCTTGGCCGCGCCGCCGGGGCGGTCGGCCCGGTCGGCCTGCTCGGCGGCGGCCGCGGGCGGGCCGGTGAGGACGAGCGCCAGGAGGACGGTGGACGTGGCGATGGGCGCGGTCGCGCGCCTGACCCGAGATGTCATGGGCAGGAGGCTGGCGGCGTACGACGTCAGGACCGCGACGCGTCCGGGTCGCGCGGTCGACGGCTCGGTGAACGCCTCGCGCGCGCTCGGCCCGGCTCAGGGCAGGTCGCTGAACCGCTCCACGTCGCGGCGCTCGCCCGAGACGATGATGACGTCGCCGGGCACCACGACGGTGTCGGGCGTGGCGTAGGTGAACTGGCGGCTGCCGCGCTTGATACCGACGACGGTGATGCCGTACGCCGAGCGGATGTCGGTGTCGCGCAGCGGCTTGTTGAGGATCTGCTTGGGCGGCTTGCTCTTGACGAAGGCGTAGCCGTCGTCGAGCTCGATGTAGTCCATCATCCGGCCCGACACGAGGTGGGCCACGCGCTTGCCCATGTCGTGCTCGGGGCGTACGACGTGGTGGACGCCGATCTGGGTCAGGATCCTGGCGTGGGCGGCGCTGATGGCCTTGGCCCAGATGTCCGCGACGCCCAGGTTGATGGCCACCGACGCCGACAGGATGCTCGCCTCGAGGTCGGTGCCGACGCCGATGACGGCCCGCTCGAGGTCCTGGATGCCCAGCTGGCGCATGGCCTCCTCGTCGGTGGAGTCGGCCTCCACGACGTGCGTGAGCCGGCCCGCGAGCGACTGCACGATGCGCGGGTCGCTGTCGATCCCGAGCACCTCGGTGCCGCCCGCGACGAGCTCCAGCGCCAACGACTTGCCGAAGCGGCCGAGGCCGATGACGGCGACCGCCCCACGAGGGGTCGCGCGGGGCTGGTTCCTAGCCAATGAGAGGCCTTCCTTCGGGGTGGTGGTAGAGCCGCTGCCGCTCGCGCAGCGCGAGGGCGGAGACGAGGGTGATGGGGCCGAGCCGGCCCACGAACATCAGCGCGACCAGCATCAGCTGCGCCGGCGTACCGACGTCGGCGGTGATGCCGGTCGAGAGGCCGACCGTGGCGAAGGCGGAGACGACCTCGAACAGCACCACGGCCGTCCGCAGCCCGGTCAGCTCCACCATCACGACGGTCGCGGTGACCACGAGCCCCACCGAGAGCAGGGCGACGGTGAGGGCCTGCCGCACCACCCGGTCCCCGATGCGGCGCTCGAAGGCCTGCACGTCGCGCTCGCCCCGCACCTCGGCCCAGATGACGAAGAAGAGCAGCACGAAGGTGGTCACCTTGATGCCGCCGGCCGTGCCTGCCGACCCACCGCCGATGAACATCAGCACCACGGTGACCAGCAGCGTGCCCTCGTTGACGGCGCCGTAGTCGATGGAGTTGAAGCCCGCGGTGCGCGGCATGACCGCCTGGAAGAACCCGGCCAGCACCCGACCCGGGGTGTCGAGCTGTCCCAGGGTGGCGGGGTTGCGCCACTCGTTGGCGGTGACGACCACGGTGCCGAGGACCAGGAGCACCAACGTCGCCCACAGCGTCATCTTCGTGTGCATGGACCACCGGCGCGGCGTGCGGAGGTGGCGGCGCACCTCGAGGATCACCGGGAAGCCGATGCCGCCGAGGATCACCGAGAAGGCGATGGGCAGGCAGATCCACGGGTCCGTGACGAAGCCGATGAGGCTGTCGGACCACAGCGCGAAGCCGGCGTTGTTGAACGCCGAGACCGAGTGGAAGACGCCGAGGTACGCCGCGCGCCCCGGCGAGTAGTCGTAGGCGAGCCAGAACCGCAGCCCGAGCGCCAGCGCCACCACCGCCTCGACGACCAGGCTGGTGCGCGCCACGCCCACGACCACGCTGCGCACGTCCCCGAGGCCGACCGCCTTCGTCTCCGCGGCGGCCGTCATCCGCGCCCGCAGCCCCAGACGGCGGGAGATGGCCAGGCCGAGCAGGCTGGCCAGCGTCATGGTGCCGAGGCCGCCGACCTGGATCAGCGCCAGGATCGTCACCTCACCGAAGGTGGAGAAGTACGACTCGGTGTCCACGACCACGAGCCCGGTCACACAGACCGCGCTGGTCGCGGTGAAGAGCGCGGTCAGCGGGTCGGTCCAGTCGGTCCCGCTCCGGGCGACGGGCAGCATCAGCAGCAGCGTGCCGACCAGCACTGCGCCGGCGAAGCCGGCCACGACCACCTGGGCCGGGTGCCGGAGCACCCGGGGTCGCCTCTCGCGCAGCACGGGACCGAAGGTAGACCTCTCGGGCGACGCCACTGTCAGCGGCCCGCCCTAGGGTCGGCCCATGAGCACGCAGACGATCGTCCTGTTCCACCACGTCGCCGGGCGGACGCCGGGCATGGAGGCACTGGCCGAGCGCTGGCGCGCTGCCGGGCACGTCGTGCACGCCCCCGACCTCTTCGGCAGCCGCACCTTCGGATCGGTGGAGGAGGGCTTCGGCTTCGTGCAGTCGATCGGCGGCTTCGACGAGGTGCGGGTCCGGGCACTGGCAGCGGTCGAGGAGCTGCCCGAGCAGGTGGTGTACGCCGGGGTGTCGATGGGTGTGGTCGCGGCGATGCACGTGGCCGCGCGGCGTCCGGGCGCGGTGGCGGGGGTGTTCCTGGAGTCCTTCGTCGACCCCGAGCACGTCGGGCCGTGGCCGGTCGGTGCGCCGGTGCAGGTGCACGGGATGGAGGACGACGAGTTCTTCGGCCTCGAGGACCTCGAGCCGGCCCGCGCCTTCGCCGCCACCCGCGACGACGTGGAGGTCTTCACCTACCCCGGCGACCAGCACCTGTTCGTCGATAGCTCGCTGGCGGCGTGGGACGCCGCGGCCGCCGCGCAGGTCGACGAGCGGGTGCTGGCCCTCCTCGCCGGGCTCTAGGCGGCCGGCGGCCCCGGGGAGGGGGTCGCTCAGCGCACTCAGACCGGCGCGCCCAGCAGCCCGAGCACCATGCCGACCGCGGCACAGACCCCGAGCACCCGCAGCACGCCCCACCCGCGCCAGAACAGCAGGAGCGAGGCCAGGGCGAGCAGCCCCAGGGCGACCGGTTCGACGGACGAGAGCACCGGCAGGTCCAGCGAGACCGGACCTGCCCCCACCTCGCGCTGGTCGTCGAAGAGCGTGGCCAGGGCGAAGAAGAGCGCCAGGTTGGCGATGACGCCGACGACCGCGGCAGTGATGCCCGCGAGGGCCGAGGACAGTGCGTGGTTGCCGCGCAGCCGCTCGACGTAGGGCGCCCCCAGGAAGATGAAGACGAAGCAGGGCACGAAGGTGACCCAGACCGTCAGCAGGGACGCCAGCACGCCGGCGACCCACGGGTCGAGGCCGCCGGGGTCGCGGTAGGCGCCGAGGAACGCCACGAACTGCACGACCATGATGAGCGGGCCGGGCGTCGACTCGGCGAGCGCGAGGCCGCGCACCATCTCGCCGGGGGCGAGCCACCCGTAGACCTGCACCGCCTGCTGGGCGACGTAGGTCAGCACCGCGTAGGCGCCACCGAAGGTCACGAGCGCCGTGCCGGAGAAGAAGAGGGCCTGGTCGACGAGGACGCTGTCGCGCCCGAGCAGCACGGCGAAGGCCACGACCGGGGCGGCCCACAGCACCACCCCGACCACCACCACCTTCAGGGCGTGGCTGCGCGTCGCCGGCTCCTGGTGCAGCGCGTCGTCGGGGATGAGCGGCTCGGGTCCGCTGTCGGGGTCACCGTGCTTGGCGTGCGGCAGCACCTGGGGGGCGACCCGACCCAGGACCCAGCCGACCACGGCAGCAGCCGCGACGACGGCGGGGAACGGTACGGCGAAGGCCGCCAGCGCCACGAAGGCGGCCACCGCGACAGCCACCATCACGGGGTGCCCCAGCGCCCGGCCGCTGAGCCGCCACACCGCCTGCGCGACGATCGCGAGCACCGCCGGCGCCAGCCCCGCGAAGAGGGCCTCGACCGCCGTGGTGTCCCCCAGCCCGACGTACAGGCCGGAGAGGGCGAGGAGCGCGACGAGCCCGGGCAGCACGAAGAGGGTGCCGGCGATGAGGCCGCCCTTGATGCCGTTGAGCAGCCAGCCGATGTAGATGGAGAGCTGCTGGGCCTCGGGTCCGGGGAGCAGCGTGCAGAACGAGAGGGCGTGCAGGAAGCGGCGCTGGCCGATCCAGCGGCGCTCGTCGACCAGCTCGCGCTGCATCATCGCGATCTGTCCGGCCGGTCCCCCGAAGGTCTGCAGGGAGATGAGGAACCAGACGCGGGTGGCTTCGCGGAGCGGGACGAGGGGTTCAGCCTCGGGAGCGGCAGGCACGGGGGCATCCTGCCGGGACAGGATGAACGACAGGCGACCGGTCTCTCACTGTGCGGGTGGGCTTGCCGCCAGGATGACCTCCACGGCGTCACGAGCCGCACGGTTGACGCCGATCAGGGTGGCCGAGGCGTCACCGCACCAGTCGCCGTACCCCACCAGCAGCACGTGCGGGTCGTCGGCGGACACGACCGGGGCGGAGCGACGGGTGCCGCCACCGGCGCGGGCCGGCAGGTCCACCGCCGTGGTGGCGGGCCGGCCGCGGCGCGTCGTCAGGCCCAGGGGCGCGAGGTGACGCAGCGCCGGCCGGAAGCCCGTGCACCACACGACCGCGTCGAAGGACCGGTGGGTGCCGTCGGGCCACACCGCGCCGTCGGCGACCAGTCGCTGCGGCATCGGCTCGGCGGCCAGGCCGAGCTCGTCGCGGGCTCGGCGCACCGAGGGGACGGCCACCACGTCGCCGAGCGAGCCGACGCCCTCGTGGGCGATCCCGACTGCCCGGTCGCGCACGGCCCGGGTCGCGGTCTCGAAGAGGACCCGACCGTCGACGTCGTCGGGCAGCATCCGCGGGGGCACCTTCGTGGACCAGGTCACCGAGCGGGCCACCGGGAGCAGGTCGGCCGCCACCTGCGCGCCGGAGTTGCCACCGCCGACGACCAGGACCCGCAGCCCGGCGAGGTCGGAGGCGCCGCGGTAGTCCGCGGTGTGCAGCTGGCGCCCCCGGAAGTCGGCCGTGCCGGGGACGTGCGGCCAGAAGGGTCGCGCCCAGGTGCCGGTCGCGCTGACGACCCAGTCCGCAGCCCAGGCGCGGCCGTCGTCGGCCAGGACCCGGAAGCGGCGGCCGCCCGCCTCCCCCGCCGCACGCTCCACCCGGGTCACGTGCACCGGGCGGACCACCGGCAGCTCGTAGCGGCGCTCGTAGTCGGCCAGGTAGCGCGCGACGTGCGCCGCGTCCGGGTTGTCCTCGCCGGTCCACGGCGGCATCGGCCACCCCGCCAGCGAGCTGTGGCTGGCCGGCGAGAACAGGTGCAGGCTGTCCCACCCGTCCTGCCAGGCACCTCCGGGCCGCTGGTGGTCGTCCAGCACGACGTACGACGGCGCCGGCCGCTCCCCCTCGCGCCGGCCGCGCCCGAGGCGGTGGAGGTGGTAGGCCACGGCGAGGCCGCTCTGCCCGCCGCCCACGACCACGACGTCGGTCTCCACGTCGGACCCGGCTGGCATGCCCCCATCGAAGCAGCCCGCGCACGACGAACGCGCGTGACCCCGAGCCACGGAGGCAGGGAGTCACGCGCGTGTCGTGAGGTGTGGAGCTGCGGGGAATCGAACCCCGGTCCTCGAGCGTCGAACCAGGTCTTCTCCGGGTGCAGTCCGTGATGTCGCTTTTCTCGGCCCCGGGGCTGGCACGAACACCTCCCCGACGGGCTCAGTCAGGTTTGAGTCCTGGTCATCCACCCTGACAGCAGATGAGCAGCAAGTCTCCTAGATGACGCCAGGGTCCGGGACGGAGACGGATGCCCGGTCTGACGCTTCGATCACCGCTCAGGCGGCGAGAGCGAAGGAACTGCGCTTAGCGTTGGCAGTTATTGGTTCCCAGCGATCGTTTACGAGATGACGCTGGCTCCTCGACCCGCTTCCCCTGGAACTAACGTCCCAAGTCGAAACCGATCAGCCCCTCTTGAGTTGTACGACCACTCTAACCGCGGCGTCCACCGGGTTGTTCCTGCCCCGGCGTCCCGGGCTCGGCGCCCACGAGCGCGGCGGCGTTGTCCCAGCAGACCGCGCGCAGCCAGTCGTCCCCGAGCCCGAGGCGCTCGAGCGACTCCAGCTGGTGCACGTAGGGGTAGGGGATGGTCGGGAAGTCGGTGCCGAGCAGGATCCGGTCGCGCTGGCGGTCCAGCCGCTCGAGCAGCGCGTCGGCGTACGTCGTGGGCGTGCCGTCGCCGAGGTCGAAGTCGGTGAAGACCATCGTGGTGTCCAGGCGCACCCGCTCGTAGCGGTCGGCGAGGTCGAGGGACTCGGTGAAGTCCGGCGCACCCATGTGGGCCACCACCATCGCCAGCCCCGGGTGGCGCTCCAGCACGCGCGCCGAGGACGCGGGGCCGGTGTAGTCGTTGCCGACCGGCGCGTGGCCGGCGTGCACCACCACGGGTGTCCCGGCCTCGGCGAGCAGCGCCCAGACCGGGTCGAGGAGCGGGTCGTCGAGGTGGAACTCCCCCACCTGCACGTGCACCTTCCAGATCTCGACCCCGGCCTCGATCCCGGCCGCGACGTACGCCGCCACCTCGGGCTCGGGGTAGAGCGTCGCCGACCACAGCGACTCGGGGACCTCGCGCTTGAACCCAGCCGCCCAGTCGTTGAGGTAGCCCGCGATGCCCGGCCGGTGGGCGTAGGGCAGGGTCGAGAACCGACGTACGCCGAGCTCGCGCAGCTGCGCCACCCGCTCCTCGACGCTGCCGCGGTAGCGGATCGGCCACTCACGACCCAGCTTCGGTCCGGCGGCGTCGAACTGGGCCCAGACCTTGGCCTGCACCGGCGGCGGCAGGAAGTGGGTGTGGACGTCCAGCAGCCCGGGCAGGCCGAGACGCTGCCAGAAGGCGGTGGTGCGGGCGACCTCCTCGTCCCAGGAGGGGTCCTCAGTCACGCATGCCCTTCAACCGGCGGCCGACCTCGACCTCGACCTCGCGCTTGGCGGTGCGCTCGGCGATGGCGTTGCGCTTGTCCCAGGACTTCTTGCCGCGGGCGAGCGCGATCTCGACCTTGGCCCGGCCGTCCTTGAAGTAGAGCGCCAGAGGCACGACCGTGAGGCCCTTCTCGCTGATCTTGCGCTCGATCTTGGCGATCTCCTCGCGGTGCAGGAGCAGCTTGCGCTTGCGGCGGGCGGAGTGGTTGGTCCAGGTGCCCTGGGAGTACTCCGGGATGTGCACGCCGTGCAGCCACGCCTCGTCGCGGTCGATGTCGACGAAGCCGTCGACCAGGCTGGCGCGGCCCTGCCGCAGGGACTTGACCTCGGTGCCCTGCAGCACGAGGCCCGCCTCGAAGGTGTCCTCGATGGCGTAGTCGTGTCGCGCCTTCTTGTTCTGCGCGATCATCTTCTGCCCCTGCTCCCTGGCCATCCCGCCATTCTCGCAGGCTCCCGCAATCGGGTTGTCGTGGCGTTCGGCGGTGGGTCAGAGCCAGTTCATCGGGTCGACCGGCTCGCCGCCGACCAGCACCGAGAAGTGCAGGTGGCAGCCGGTGGACCAGCCCGTGTTGCCCATCGACCCGACGACCGCGCCGCGCTGGACGGTGTCACCCACGTCGTAGCGGTAGCCCTGAGCGTGGTTGTAGACGACCGTCAGGCTCCGGCCGTTGACCTGGCCGAGGTAGAGGAAGAGCCGGTTGCCGTAGGAGGAGGAGTAGTACTTCGAGATCACCTTGCCGGTGCCCGCGGCGATGAGGGGGGCGCCGCAGCCCTGGCCGAAGTCGGTGCCGTCGTGCAGGCCCCGGTAGCCGTAGATCGGGTGGGTCCGCATGCCGAAGGGCGAGGTGACGTAGCCACCGCTGGGGGCCGTGAGGTACCCGGACGCCCGTGCGCTCACCGAGGTGCCGCGGGCTGCGCGGGCAGCCGCGGCGATCCGGTCGCGGATCCGCGCCTCCTGGCGACGCAGCGCCGCGAGGACCTCCTGGTCACGCATCTTCACCGCGAAGGCCGCGCGACGGGCCTCGGCCCGCTTGGTCGCGAGGGTGCGGACCTCGTCGCGCATGCTGACCGCCTCGGCGGCCAGCCGCCGGATGGTCTTGAGCTGCTGGGCGGCGCGCTGCCGGTCGCGCTCGACCAGGCGGGTCGCCTCCTGCGCCTCGTCCTCGCGGACCTGCAGGAGGACCTCGGCGGCCTCGAGCTCGTCGTACATCGTGGTCTCGCGGCCCAGGATCGCGCCGGTGGCGGCCTCCTGGCGCGTGAGGTCCTCGGTGGAGCGGGTGCGCAGCAGGCTGGTGATGGTGGCCAGCTCGGGGCTGCCCTGCATGTAGGACTCCGCGACCCGGTCGCGCACGACCCGGCGCTGCTCGTCGAGAGCCTCCTGGCCGGCCTCGAGCTCCTCGCGGGCGGTCTCCAGCCGCTCCTCGGCCGCGACCAGCTTGGCGGCCATCCGCTCGTCGCGCTGGCGGGCGGCGTCGAGCCGCTCGCGCACTCGGGTCAGGCGACCCTGGGCGGCGTCGAGCTCGGCGCGGGCGGCCTCGGCGGCGGCCATCGCGCGGCGCGCCCGGGCACTGGAGTGCTCGAGGTCCTCGGCCGCGCCGTCGATCTTCTTCTGGACCTTGCGCTGCTGGTCCTTCAGGTCGTCGCCGGCGAGGCTGATCTGGGTGGGGGCGGACAGGGCTCCCAGCGCCACCGCACCGGCCACGGCGGCCGCTGCGAGACGCTGACGGGAGGCGCTGGGGAAGAAGCGCACCGTGGTCTGCTCTCGTTGCATCGGGGAAGTCGTCCCGACGACCGTAGGTGCCCGGGATCAGACTTTGACGTATTTGCGGGTCAGCAGGAGTGTCGGGACCAGCGTGATGAGCGGTCCGGCGATGGCGACCACCCCGACGGCGTACCCCAGGTCGGCCCAGTCCACGAGCGGGAAGACGGTGAACCCGGAGTACTGCTCGACCACCACCAGCTGCTGGAAGAGCGCCAGCGCGCCACCGGCCAGCGCCACGCCGAGCAGCGCGGTGACCAGGGACTCCAGCAGGAACGGCAGCGCGATGTAGAGCGTCGAGGCGCCCACCAGCCGCATGATGCCGATCTCCTTGCGGCGCGCGAAGGCCGCCAGCCGGATCGTGTTGGCCACCAGCAGCAGCGCCGCCAGCCCCAGGACCGCCGCCACGATGAGCGCGGCGCGCTGCAGCCAGTCGACGATGCCGGTGATCTGACCGACCGTCTCGCGCTGGTCGACCAGCCTCGCGACGCCGTCGAGCCCGACGATCGCGCTGGTGATCCCCTCGAACTCGCGCGGGTCCTCCAGCGTGATCCAGATCGACTCCGGCAGGTCTTCGGGCCGCAGGATCGCGTTGGGCCCCTCGAACCGGTCGGCCTCCTCGGGGCCGTAGAGCTCCTTGGTCTTCTCGAAGGCCGTCTCCTGGGACTCGAAGCGGTAGCCCGCGACCTCCGGGCTGTCCTCGACGACCTTGACGATCGCCTTCTTCTGCGCGTCGGTGACCTCGCCGAGGCAGTCGGGGTTGGAGTCGTTCTTGCGGCAGAGGTACGCCGTGATCTCGAGCTCGCTGCCCAGCTGGTCGTTGATGTGGTCGGTCTGGCGGTTCAGCAGGGCGCCGAAGCCGACCAGGCTGAGGGAGACGAAGAGGGTCAGGACGACCGCGAGGTGCATCGAGGAGTTGCGACGCAGCCCCTGGCCGAGGTTGCTGAGGACGTAGCGCATGGGAGAGGAGGGTGCTCCTGGGTCTCGTCAGTGGGGGCGGGCTCGACGCCCGGGTCAGTGGCTGAAGCCGTAGACGCCGCGGGCCTCGTCGCGCACGACCCGACCGTGGTCGAGCTCGATGACGCGCTTGCGCATCTGGTCGACGATGCCGTGGTCGTGGGTGGCCATCACGACGGTGGTGCCGGTCTTGTTGATGCGGTCCAGCAGCTTCATGATGCCGACCGAGGTCTGCGGGTCGAGGTTCCCGGTGGGCTCGTCGGCGATGAGGATCATCGGCCGGCCGACGTACGCGCGGGCGATCGCCACGCGCTGCTGCTCGCCTCCCGACAGCTCGTCGGGGAGGCGGTCGGCGCGCTCCTGCAGACCGACGAGCTCGAGGGTCTCCGGGACCAGCTTCTTGACCTCGCGCGGTGACTTGCCGGTGACCTGGAGCGCGAACGCGACGTTCTCGGCGACGGTCTTGCTCGGCAGCAGCCGGAAGTCCTGGAAGACGGTGCCGATCTGCCGGCGCAGCCGCGGGACCTTCCAGCCGGCGAGCCGGTTGATCTCCTTGCCGGCGACGTAGACCCGCCCGGAGGTGGGGCGGTACTCCCGCAGCACCAGGCGCAGCGCCGTGGACTTGCCCGACCCGGACTGGCCGACGAGGAAGACGAACTCCCCCTTCTCGACGTCCACCGACACCTCGTCGAGGGCAGGGGCGCCCGCGCCGGGGTAGGTCTTGGTGACCTTCTCGAAGCGAATCACCCCAGGCACACTACGTGCCCGCCGGCGCGTGGTCGCCCCGCCCCGACCGCGTGCCGCCGGCGCGTGCGCCGGATCACCCGCTCCCGCCGCGCTCCCCCCACGACCACCCTGCGCGCTGGCGCCGGCCACGTAGCCTCGGCCCGTGCCCCTGCCCCACCGGTCCGCCGCAGCCGGCGCCGTCGTGGCGCTCGTCCTCCTCCTGCTCGCCGGGTGCACCGGCTCCTCCGACACGGAGCCCGCAGGTCCCTCCCCCGACGCCACCGCCGGCTCCACCGGCCCGGTCGCCCTCGCCGAGCTGCCCGTACGCCGCATGGCGGTCGCGCGGGCACCTTTCTGCTCGGTGGTGCCGGCCTCCGTGGTCGCGGCGGCGCTGGACGTCGCGGAGGCGCCCGCGGCCCGCGAGGACACCGACGGGGACCGGATCCGGCTGGGCGGCCGGGGCCAGGGCGCCGGCCGCGACGTCGCGCACGAGCACGGCTGCACCTGGCGGGCCGGGGGCGCCGAGGCGCGCGCCTGGGTGGCCGTGCCCCCCGCCAGCCGGGCGCTGGCCGCCGAGCTCGCCGGGTCGCTGCGGGACGCTCCCGGCTGCACCGGGCTGACCGACCCACCGTCGTACGGTGCCCGCAGCGTGGGGGTGGCCTGCGAGGCCGGCGGCGCCACGCGGGTGGTGCGCGCCGGGGTGCTCGGCGACGCGTGGTTGGGCTGCTCCCTCGACGGCGGGCGGGGCGTCGCGGCCGAGGAGGTCGAGCGGCGCTCCGACGCGTGGTGCGCCGGGCTGCTGGTGGCGCTGGACGGGACCTCCGCCCCGACGCAGTGACCCGGGCGAGCCACGCCCGTCTGGACGTTCGGTGAAGGTTCGGTCGAACCATGGGGCGGCACCACCCCTCCGGGTTACCTTCGACCGTGCGCCTGCGTGTCCCCCTCGTCGCCCTGACCCTGCTCGCCCCGGCGATCGTGCCGCTGGCGCTCGCCGGAAACGCCGCCCAGGCCGATCCAGGACAGGACCACGCGGCCTCCACGTCCGACGGTTCATCGTCGGTGACGACGGACCACGGCACCTTCGTCATCGATCCGCCGCGCTCGGGGCCGGCCGTCCCCGACTACGACCGGGGCGATGCGCGCACCGCGCCGCTGGCCCAGCGCCGCAGCCTCTCGCTGAACAGCAAGCCCGACTCCGACCGCACCATCTACCTCGACTTCGACGGACACCGCGTGGCCGGCACCGCATGGAACTCCGAGTCAGGTCTGCCGGCCCGGACCTATGCAGCGTGGAGCCTGGACGCCGACCCCGCCTTCAGCGCCACCGAGCTGGCCTTCATCCGCGAGGTGTGGTTGATCGTCGCCGAGGACTTCGCACCGTTCGACGTGAACGTGACCACCGAGTTCCCGGGTGAGGATGCCATCACCCGGAGCGGGCGGACCGACTCGGTCTTCGGGACGCGAGCGCTGATCACCGACGACGACGAGGCCCTCGAGGTGATCTGCGGCGGCGGATGCTCCGGGGTCGCCTACACCGGGGCCTTCGCGGAGACGGACTTCCACAGCGAGCTGCAGCCGGCCTGGATCTTCGGCCAGGTCCAGTCCTCCGACACCCCGAAGCCGATCGCGGAGACGATCAGCCACGAGGTGGGACACCAGTTCAACCTGCAGCACGACGGCCGCTTCGGGGAGGCCTACTACGAGGGCCACGGCATCTGGGCGCCCATCATGGGGTTCAGTGACTTCGAGCCCGTCACACATTGGAGCGACGGCGCCTACTCCAGCTACTCCACCGACGACGACTTCCAAGTCCTCGAGGACGACATCGCGACGATCGCTGACAGCGGCGCTCCGTTCCGGGCCGACGAGGCAGGCAGCACCGTTCAGACCGCTGCCGCGACGCCTCCCGGCTCTGCGGTCATCACGTCCCGCACTGACGTGGACGTCTTCGCCCTCGGCACGTGCACGGGCTCGTTCACCGTCACCGCCGACCCCGCGGCCTTCGCCCCCAACCTGGACATCGAGCTGCGGGTCCTCGACGCCTCCGGGTCCACGCTGGCGACCGACAACCCGCCCTCCTTCCAGCAGGGCGACGACCTGGACACGGCCGGTGGCATGGGCGCCTCCCTCGTGGCCAGCGGTGCCGGTCAGCCGCTGTTCGCCCGGATCGACGGGATCGGCACCGGCAACCCGAGCACGGCGTACGACGACTTCGGCTCCGTGGGCGCGTACACCCTCAGCGTGGACGGGTGCGAGCCGGACCCGGAGCCGGAGCCGGAGATCACAGTCCCCGGCGCCCCGGCCATCGGCTCACCGGTCCGCGGCGCGAAGGGACGGCCCCTCACGGCCGGCATCCGCTGGTCGCCGCCCTCGTCCGACGGCGGGGCGCCCATCACCGGGTATGTCGTCTACTTCGCCCGAGTGGACGCTTTCGGCAACGAGCTCAAACTGTTCTTCTCCGACGAGCTCCCTGCGGACCGGCGCACCGCCAACTTCAAGGTCGCACGCGGGCTGTACCGCTTTCAGGTGGTCGCGGTGAACTCCGAGGGCGAGAGCCCCCGGTCGATCACCTCGACCACCGTCAAGGCGCGCTGATCAGCCCGGCTCGTGCCTTGTGTGGCGTTCCGGTTCGAGCAGGTTGAACCGGAACGCCACACAAGGGAGGCAAGGCCGACCTGGGCGGCTCGCTGGTGCGTCACCGACCAGCGAACCGGCGTACGCCGGGACCGGGCTCAGCCCTCGGCGCCGGCCTTGTCGGCGCTGCGGCGCCAGCGGATGCCCGCCTCGAGGAAGGCGTCGATCTCGCCGTCGAAGACCGGCTGCGGGTTGCCGGTCTCGTAGCCGGTGCGCAGGTCCTTGACGATCTGGTAGGGGTTCAGCACGTAGTTGCGCATCTGGTCGCCCCAGCTGGCGGCGACGTCGCCCTTGAGGTCCTTCTTGAGCGCGGCCTCCTCGGCCTTCTTCTTCGCCAGCAGCTTGGCCTTGAGGACGATCATCGCGGCGGCCTTGTTCTGCAGCTGCGACTTCTCGTTCTGGCAGGACACGACGATGCCGGTGGGGATGTGCGTGAGGCGCACGGCGGAGTCGGTGGTGTTGACCGACTGGCCGCCCGGGCCGCCGGAGCGGAAGACGTCGACGCGGACCTCGTTCTCGTCGATCTCGATCTCGTCGGTCTGCTCCAGCTGCGGCACGACCTCGACGGCGGCGAAGGAGGTCTGGCGCCGGCCCTGGTTGTCGAAGGGGCTGATCCGCACGAGGCGGTGGGTGCCGACCTCGACCGAGAGGGTGCCGTAGGCGTAGGGCGCGTGGATCGCGAACTCGGCCGACTTGATGCCGGCCTCCTCCGCGTAGGAGACGTCGTAGACCTCGACGGGGTACTTGTTGCGCTCGGCCCAGCGGGTGTACATCCGCATGAGCATCTCGGCGAAGTCTGCGGCGTCGACGCCCCCGGCGCCGGAGCGGATGGTCACGATCGCCTCGCGGGCGTCGTACTCGCCGTTGAGCAGGGTCCGGACCTCGAGGCTCTCGACCGCGGTCTTGATCTTGCCCAGCTCGCGCTCGGCCTCGGCCAGCGAGTCCGCGTCGCCCTCCTCGGTGCCGAGCTCGACCATGATCTCCAGGTCCTCGATCCGACCCGAGAGCGCCTCGAACCGCTCGACCTGGCCCTGGAGGTCGGAGAGCCGGCCGGTCACGCGCGTGGCGTTGGCCTGGTCGTCCCAGAGGTCGGGAGCGGCGACCTGCTCGCCGAGGTCGGCGATCTCGGCCTTCATCGCCTCCAGGTCGAGCACCTGCTCGATGGTGCGCATGGTTGCCTGGAGCTGCTTGATCTCGACGTCGTAATCAGGGCCTGCCACAAGCAGGCAGCCTACGACCCCGCGCCGCGGAGCCCTACTTGCGGCCGAACACCTGCGCGACGTACCAGGTGCCCTCGTCGCTCTTGCGCGCCCCGACCCCGAGCTGGCGGTAGCGCGCGTCGAGGATGTTGGCGCGGTGGCCGGGTGAGTCCATCCACGCCTTGAGCAGGGTGCCGGCCTTGGTGAAGCCGAACGCGACGTTCTCGCCGACCAGGCTCAGTCCGCACTTGTCCATGACCGGGCCGAGGTCCTGGTGGAACATCTCGCCCTTGGCCGCCATCTTCTTGGCCTGCCGGTTGGCGAACCGGTCCACGCAGCCCTTCTTGCGCAGCTTCTCCAGGTCGTGGTCCACGCGGACGACGTTGGTCGCCGCGTGCACCGCGCCCTCGAAGTCGGCAGCGGTCCGGGCAGAGGCCGGAGCGGGCGCGAGCAGGGCTGCCAGCGCGAGGAACAGGGTCACCGAGAGAAGACGCACGGACCCAAGGATAGGTGAGTCTCCTGCTCCTGCCGATCCTCCGATCGGACACTCGGCAGCGCCCGCCCGGAGGACTCCTGCGACCCGCTCAGACGGGCCGGGCGACCACCACGACGTTGCTGAGGTACGTCGAGCCGTCCCAGTCCTCGCAGGTCAGCAGCACCAGCCGGGCCGGTCCCTCCTGGGTGAAGAGCTGCTCCGCACGCCGGGCGATCTCGCCCTTGCCGAGCACCTCCACCGACTCCACGACCCAGCGGGTGCTGCCTTCCCTGCTCCCCACGGCGACCCGGTCGCCGCGCTCCAGCGTCTCGAGGTCGTCGAGGGCTCCCCCGCCCGCGCTCACCGTGTGCCCGGCGACCAGCGCACGACCCGGGTCACCGGGCCGTGCGCCCTCGGCCCACCACCCGAGCTCGGCGGGGTCCGAGGGCGGCACCAGGACCTCGCCCCGGGTCGCGACCGGCAGCACCGGCGCGACCACGTCGAGCTGCGGGATCCGCACCTCGACAGGCGTCCCCGGGCGGCCCTCCGCCGCCCGGACCAGCCGCGGCTCCGGCAGGGGCGCCTGGCTCGGCACCGTGCGCTGCGTGCTCGCGGTCGTCGCCTGGCCGCCGCCCACCAGGGCGGAGGCGGTCAGGACCACGGCGACCAGGCCGAGCAGCCCCGCGAGCACGCGTCGCACGGTGCGCCCTCCCTCCTGGCCGCTCAGGCGTCGGCGTCGGAGGAGCGACGACCGACGACCACCGCGGCGGCACTGGCCAGCAGGGCCGCCACGAGCAGGCCCAGCGGCAGCGGGGAGTCGGTGAGCGCCGACAGCCCGCCCTCGGCGCCGGCGTCGACCGAGGTCGGGACGGCGCTGGTGTCCGAGGCCACGCCGCGGGCGTTGGCACCCACGGCAGGGCTGGTCAGGATCTTGGTCAGGGAAGCGATCGGGGCCGCGATCTGCGTGCCGGCGACACCGCTGGCCTGGGTGCCGTCGACACCGGCCTCGTCCTCGGTGGTCCCGCCGGTGGCCGCGTCCTCCTCGCACGGGGCGACCCAGAAGACCTTGGTCTTGGTGTCGTTGCCCAGCGAGTGCGGCGTGGAGACCGTGAGCTTCACGTGGTAGCCCTGCTTCGGGTGGGGCTCGCCGTCGAAGGTGAGGTCGTAGACCTGGCGGCCGTCCAGGCCCGTCTCGGTGCCGGCGCCGGAGGCGGGGTCGCCCCCCACGAAGACCTCGCTGGGGCTGGTGCCGCCGATGACGACGTCGGCGGTCGGTGCGTGGGCGGCGAAGGTGACCGTCGAGATGACGTCCTCGCCCTCGTCGAAGCCGTACCACTCCACCTTGAAGCTGCAGCCGGGGTGCGGGGTGTTGTTCGGGATGGAGTCGAGGTCGCCGAGCGCCGCGATCTTCACGGTGCCGTTGTTGCCGGCGGGGTCGCCGTCCGCACCGCCCTGGTCGCCGGTGTCACCGTCGTCGACGGTGGGGTCGGTGGTGTCGTCGTCGCCCTCGTCGGGACCGGCCTCGCCACCGGCGGGGGCCTGCGGCTGCTGCTCCGGCTGGCCGGGGGCGCCCTGGCCGGTGCCCTGCTGGCCCTTGCCGGTCGCCGAGCCGTCGCCCTTGACCTGACCCGGGGCGTTCTCCTTGCCGGCCTGGTCGCTCTTGCCCTTCGTGGGCTTCGTGGGCTTGTCCTTCTGCTGGCCGGGGGCCTGGGCGGTGCCCTTCCCCTTCTGGGCACCCTGGCCGTTGTCGCCGGGGTCGGCGAGAGCCAGGGTCGGGGTGAGGACGAGCGCCGAGGCGAGGGTTGCGGCGGCAAGAGGGCGTGCGAGTACGCGGCGGGACATGGGGGACTCCAGGTGTCAGACGGGCCGGGCGATCACCGGCGCTGAGTGGGAGATGCTGAGTGGGTCGACGCGGTGCGGAAGGCGTCGTGACAGGGATGTCCCCACCGGAGCACGACCGTGAACTCACCCGCGGGGGTGACCTCCATCACGAGGCGCCCCGTACCCTCCCCGGCCGCGGCGGAGGCGGCGGTCCAAGGCCCCGGGTCTAGCGCGCCGGGTCGCCGGCCCGACGGCACTCCAGCCGCCGCATCACCGGCCCCGCGAGCGCGCCGTGCACGACGACCGAGAGCACGATCGTGAACCCGACGCTCGACCAGAGCCAGTCGTCCTGGAACGCCTCGACCTCGCCGCCGGCGTACGCGAGGTAGTAGAGGGAACCGACGCCGCGGACACCGAAGAAGGCGGTCGCCACCCGCTCACCGGGCAGCAGTCGACCCGGCTCCTCCCGAGCGGGTCGGACCGCGAGAGCGAGCCAGGCGGCCGCCGGGCGCAGCACCGCGACCAGCGCGACCCCCACGAGGACACCGCGCCAGTCGAGCGCGCCCAGCAGGCCACGGGTCAGCGCGATGCCCAGCACCAGCAGCACGAACAGGGTCAGCAGCCGCTCGAGCCGCTCCACCACCTCGTGCATGTCGCGGTGGTAGGAGTGGCGCCGCTCCGCGGCGCGGATGGTCATCGCGCACGCGAAGACGGCCAGGAAGCCGTAGCCCTGGGCGACCTCCCCGAGGCCGTACGCCGTCAGCAGCGCGGCCAGGGCGAAGAGCGGCTCACCGCGGTCGGCGACGCGCAGCGCGGGGTGGTCGGAGCGGAAGGCGACGCGGGCCAGCACCGTCCCCACGCCGATGCCGGCCAGCACGCCGATGAGGACCTTGCCGAGCAGCTCCCAGGCGACCCAGCGGGCACCCCAGTCCACCGCGCTGCCCCCGGCCAGCAGGACGGCGGCGTACACGAACGGGAACGCCAGGCCGTCGTTGAGTCCCGCCTCGGAGGTCAGTGCGAACCGGACCTCGTCGCTCTCGGTCTCGGCCTCTGCGTCCTCCTCGTCCTCGGTGACGCTGGGGCCACCGACCTGGACGTCGGACGCGAGCACCGGGTCGGTCGGGGCGAGGACCGCACCGAGCAGCAGCGCGACGGCGGGGGCCGCTCCGAGGGCCCAGCCGAGCAGGGCCACGGCCGCGATCGACAACGGCATCGCGACCCCCAGCAGCCGCCACGTGGGCGACCAGGCGCTCCATGACGCGCGGCGCCGCAACGACAGCGGCCGGTCGATCGCCAGCCCCACGCCCATCAGCGCCACGATGACGGTCAGCTCGGTGACGTGCTCGATGGCGGCGCGGTTGTCCTGCGGGTCCAGCGGCAGCCCGTCGGGCAGCGGGGTCAGGCCCAGCAGCATGCCCAGGCCGATGAGCAGCATGGGCGAGGTGACGGGCGCGCGCTGCAGCACCGCCGGCAGGACGACGGCGAGGATGAGGCTCAGGCCGGCGACGAGGTAGACGAGGTCGGCGGCCATGACCGGTCCAGGATCTCCCGTCGGGTCAGCGGCCGCTTCACCCGGCACGTCGGTTCGGCCCCGATCCATCCGGTGCACACGCAGCAGGCGACGTCGGTGGATCGACGCCCGTCATTCGAGGCGCTCGCCGTCGGGTCGGGGCAGGCGGACGCATTCAAGCCCGGCTGTGGGGCAGCGGGTCCGCGAGGACCTCAGAGGGGTGGAGCCGGTTGTGGCTGGACGAGACGGCTCAGGCGAAGCGGGACCGCGCCACCACGCGGCCGCGGGTGTCGCGGACCACGAAGCCGGTCGCGTCCTCGCGCAGCACCGCGGAGCTGAGGTTGCACAGCATGGGCCGGTCCCCGGTGCCGACGAACTCCCCGGCGGGGTAGCGACGACCGTCCGCGCCCAGCACGTCGACGCGGAAGCGACGCCCGTCGGCGAAGCCGCTGGCGGTGAGCCGCACCTCCAGGCCCCAAGTGTGGTCGACCAGGTCGGCGTCCGCGTCGAGACCGGGCCGCGACACCGCGACGCTGACCGCCTCGAGCGGCACCTCGGGGTCGTCGGTGCCGACCACGGCCAGTCCCACCACCAGCACCGCGGCGGCCGCGGCGCCGGCGACGGCCGCCAGCAGCGCTGCCCGCACCGCGGGTCGCCGGGTCGCCGCGGCGGCGTCGGCCAGGGCGCGCGAGACCCGCTCCCCCAGCTCGACCGGGACGGGCTCGACCGTCGGAGCAGGACCGGCCTTCAGCTCGGCGAGCATCGAGGCGGTCGGCGAGAGCTCCTCGACCTCGCGTCGGCAATCCGCGCAACCGGCGAGGTGCTGCTCGAGGGCCGCGGCCTCCGCTGCGGGAAGCAACCCCAGCACGTAGGCGCCCAGGGACGTCCGCTGGTGCTCGTGCCGGCTCTCGTCGGTCCCGGTCATGGGGCGACCTCCATCTCTTCCATGGCGATGCGGAGCGCCTTCAGGCCGTAGAAGACCCGGCTGCGCAGCGTGCTCTCCGGGATCCCGAGCTCGGCGGCGACCTCGGAGCAGGGCCGGTCCGCGAGGTAGGTCAGCTGCAGCGCCTGCCGGTGCTCGTCGCCGAGGCGGTCCAGGGCCGTCTCCACGAGCACCCGGCGCACCAGCGCGTCCCAGTCGTCGACGGCGGCTGCCGGTGGCTCGGTCTGCGGGGACAGCTCGGTGGTCACGGGGCGGACGGCGCGGGCCCGGGCCGCGTCGATGACGACGTTGCGGGCGATGGCGAACAGCCAGGTGCGCAGGCTCCCGCGGGCGGGGTCGAACCGGTCACCGGAGCGCCATGCCCGCAGGAAGGTCTCCTGGACGACGTCCTCCGCGCCGCCCGCGTCGCCGAGGGCGCGGTGGGCGAGGCGGTACAGCTCCGCGCCGTGCGCGGAGTAGGCCTGCCGCACGTCGTCCTCGCGCACGATCCGCAGCTGTCTCGCCCCGGCCACCGGGTCACCGCGCCGGGACGACGGCCACGTCGACGACCCGCGTGCGCCCGGGGAAGGCACCGACCTCGCGGGCGCGGCCCGTGAGCAGGTCGACGCGCAGCAGCCGCCAGCGCCGGTCGACCTTCGACACGACGTACCCGGTGTTGCGCACGGCCCTGCCGTCGCGCAGGCGGGTGGCGATGTCGAAGCCGTGGTCCCGGCCCTGGAGCGACGGCCCGAGGGGCCCGAGCGCGGTGATGGTCCCGTCGTTGGCCGGCACCTGGAGCACCAGCGCCGAGACCTCGGCGTCGAGGTCGAGGAGCGCCGTCCCGGTCGCGGGGTCGGTGTCGTTGTTGACGTACGCCGCGCCCGCGATGCCCCGCGTGATGGTCATGGGGTCGCCGTCGCTGTCGAGGTCCGTGTCGGTGGAGGTCGTGCCGGTGGCGAAGGAGTAGCGCAGGTTCTGGCCGGTGTCCCCGACGATCCGCAGGGCGTCGGCCGCGGGGTTCACGTCCACGCCGAAGGAGTCACCCTCGAGCAGGACGGTCAGCCGGCCCGCGAGCGAGACCGAGCCGTCGGTGGTGTCGACCACGTAGATGCCTCCTGCGTTGCCGACACCGTAGAGACGTCGGTCGGCGGGGCGGAAGTCCATGCCCACGAGGTTCGCGTCGAGGACGAGGCCGTCGACGGGGCCGACGCGCTCGACGCGCTCGGGGCGGTCGAGGGGGAAGGAGACCAGCAGGCCCGACAGGGTCAGGCCGTAGGCCCGGGTCGGTGCGGAGGTGTCGGAGGTGGCCTGCGAGCCCGGCACGAGCAGGGACAGGCCCAGGACGGCGGCGGTCGCGACCCCCGCGGTGCGGAGGCCGGCGCCGGACCGGCGGCGGGTGCGGGTGGCGGCGGCGGAGGGACGGGTGGCGGGGCGGGAGGGAGCGGTCATGACAGGGGGTACGGCGCGGGCCCGGCCGGCGTTGAAGCATCTCCACTGGTCTAGGCCAGTTCTGTGGGACCGGGTGCGCCTGGCCGTGGAACACGAGACCGCCCGGTCTGGTTGGACCTGGCATGGCCACGACTCCTCCGACGCCCGTCGACCCGCCCTTCGACCCCGCCGTGCTGGGCACGCCCGAGCGACCCACCTTCGGCCTGGACACCTTCGGCGACACCGGCATGACCGCCGACGGTGGCTGGCGCTCGCAGGCCGAGGCACTGCGCGAGGTCGTCGCCGAGGGCGTGCTGGCCGACCAGGTGGGCGTGGACTACCTCGGTCTCGGGGAGCACCACCGCGAGGACTACGCCGTCAGCGCCCCCGACGTGGTGCTCGCGGCGATCGCCGGGCAGACCGAGCGGATCCGGCTCGGCACCGGTGTCACCGTGCTCTCCTCCGACGACCCGATCCGGGTCTTCCAGCGCTTCTCGACCCTCGCCGCGCTCAGCCGCGGCCGCGCCGAGGTGCAGCTGGGCCGCGGCTCGTTCACCGAGTCCTTCCCGCTCTTCGGACACGAGCTGTCGGACTACGAGGTGCTCTTCCACGAGAAGCTCGACCTCTTCGCCCACCTGCAGCAGGAGGAGCCGCTCACCTGGCGCGGCAGCATCCGCCCGCCCCTGGAGCAGCAGGAGGTCTTCCCGCGCACCGAGGCCGGGCTGCCGGCGTGGATCGCCGTCGGCGGCACGCCCCAGTCGGTGATCCGCGCGGCGGCGTACGGCTTCCCGCTCGTGCTCGCGGTCATCGGTGGCTCACCGGCCGGGTTCGTGCAGTTCGCCGACCTCTACCGACGGGCCCTGGAGGAGTACGGCCGGCCGCTGCTGCCGATCGGCATGCACTCCCCCGGCCACGTCGCCGCCACCGACGAGCTGGCGCGCGAGCAGATGTTCCCCCACCAGGCCGAGGCGTTCGGGCGGATCGGCCGCGAGCGCGGCTGGGGCCCCTACTCCCGTGCGACCTTCGACCAGGG
The DNA here is from genome assembly GCF_054781275.1 of Nocardioides ginkgobilobae. NCBI lineage: Bacteria > Bacillati > Actinomycetota > Actinomycetes > Propionibacteriales > Nocardioidaceae > Nocardioides > Nocardioides ginkgobilobae. The sequence goes on from NZ_BAAGUS010000001.1 coordinate 119,272, forward strand.
CGCCTCGCCGGAGGGCTCGATCTTCGTCGGGTCCCCCGAGACCGTCGCGCAGAAGATCGCCTGGGCCGTGCGCTCGCTGGGCCTCTCCCGCTTCCAGCTGAAGTACGCCGTCGGCTCGCTGCCCCACGAGCAGCGGATGGAGTCGATCCGGCTCTACGGCACCGAGGTGATCCCGCGGGTGCGGGAGCTGCTGGCCGCGGGCTGAGGACCCGGAGTCCGCAGCGGGACGGCCGCCGCTCCCGTCCCGTCTGCACCTCCCGTCCCAGCCGTCCCTGGCTGGTGCGTGACGACGTTATCCACAGATTGATCCCGGCCCTCCCTGGGTAGTCGTTCGGCACCTAGCCTCGACGGCACCTTCATCCATCTCGGGAACGGAGCGGCCATGGCAGTGAGCCCTGCCTCGGCGTACGCCGGTCGGCGCGCCGACGCGCGCGACGACCGCCGCGGCGCCGTCCCCGGCGGCGGCACGGACTCGACCCACGACGCGCTGGTCGAGGGCCTCGACCAAGAGCTCCGGGCCCTGGTGCGCGCGGAGGGCGTGGACCCCCAGCGTGACGCCGACGTCGTGCGCCGGCTCGCCGAGGGCGTCGTGCGCCGCCACGACGACCGCAGCCTCACCGGCGTCGTCGCCCCGCTGGCCGACCCCGGCGCAATGGTCGGCGAGCTGCTCGCCCGGGTCAGCGGCTTCGGCCCGCTCCAGCCGCTCCTGGACGACCCGGCGGTCGAGGAGATCTGGATCAACGACCCCTCCCGGGTCTTCGTCGCCCGCCGCGGCCGCCACGAGCTGACCAACCTCGTGCTCACCCGCGCCCAGGTCGACGAGCTCGTCGAACGGATGCTCAAGTCCAGCGGCCGACGCATCGACCTGTCCCGACCGTTCGTCGACGCGATGCTCCCCGAGGGCCACCGGCTGCACGTGGTGCTGGAGGGCATCTCGCGCGGCTTCTCGGCGGTCAACATCCGCAAGTTCGTGCTGCGCGCGGCCCGGTTGTCCGACCTCGTCGAGCTCGGCAGCCTCACGCCCCAGGCCGCTGCCTTCCTCGAGGGCTCGGTGCGCGCCGGCCTCAACATCCTGGTCACCGGCGGCACCCAGGCGGGCAAGACCACCATGCTCAACTGCCTCGCCGCAGCGATCCCGGGTGGCGAACGCGTGGTCTCCGCGGAGGAGGTCTACGAGCTGCGCTTCCCCCACCCCGACCACGTCGCCCTGCAGACCCGGCAGTCCGGCCTCGAGGGCACCGGCGAGATCCGGCTGCGCGACCTGGTCAAGGAGAGCCTGCGGATGCGGCCCTCGCGGATCATCGTCGGCGAGGTGCGCGCCGAGGAGTGCCTCGACCTGGTCCTGGCGCTCAACGCCGGTCTCCCGGGCATGTGCACCCTGCACGCCAACTCCGCGCGCGAGGCACTGGTCAAGATGTGCCTGCTGCCGCTGCTCGCCGGCGAGAACATCTCCGACCGGTTCGTCGTCCCCACCGTCGCCACCTCCGTCGACCTGGTCGTGCACCTGGGACTGGACCACCGCGGGCACCGCCAGGTCCACGAGGTCGTGGCCGTCCCCGGGCGCGTGGAGGCCGGCGTCATCGAGTCCGAGCCGGTCTTCGTGCGCCGTGACGGCGAGCTGCGTCGCGCGCACGGCAGCCCGCCGCGGCCCGAGCGGTTCGAGCGGGTCGGCCTCGACCTCAGGCTGCTGCTCGGGGAGGCCGGCTGATGGGTGCGCTGGTCGGGCTCGGCGTGGGGGTCGGGCTGCTCCTGGTCTGGTCGGCCTTCGCCGTACCACGCGCGACGCGTCCGGACGGTGCCGAGGCTGCGGGTCCGGGACGCTGGCAGCGCACTCTCGCCGCCGCCGGGATCGGCGGCGTGACGCCCGGTGCTCTCGCCGCCCTCTGCGCGATCAGCGGCACCTCGGCGGCGCTCGTCGTCCAGGTCGCCTCCCGCACCCCCACGGTCGCGGTCGCCTTCGGCCTGATCGCCGCCTACCTGCCGGTGGCGGTCGTGCGAGGCCGCGCCGTACGCCGTCAGCGCGAGCTCGCCGAGGTCTGGCCCGACGCGGTGGACAACCTCGCCTCGGCCGTCCGGGCGGGCATGTCCCTGCCCGACGCGCTCGCCGCGCTCGGCGAGCGCGGACCGGTCCCGCTGCGCGACGCCTTCACGGCCTTCGGGCTGGACTACCAGGTCAGCGGACGGTTCGGCGACTGCCTCGACCGGCTCAAGGTCCGGCTGGCCGACCCGGTCGGCGACCGCGTCTGCGAGAGCCTCCGGGTCGCCCGCGACGTCGGCGGCGGCGACCTCGGTCGGCTGCTGCGCAACCTCTCGGGCTACCTGCGCGACGACGCCCGGACCCGCTCGGAGCTGGAGTCGCGACAGGCCTGGACGGTCAACGGTGCCCGGCTGGCCGTCGCCGCACCCTGGCTGGTCCTGCTGCTGATGTCCTTCCAGACCGAGGTGATCCGGCGCTACGCCTCGGGCGCCGGGGTCGTCGTCCTCGCCGTGGGCGCCGGCCTGTGCCTGGTCGCCTACCGGCTGATGATGCGCTTGGGCCGGCTGCCGGTCGAGCAGAGGATCCTCTCGTGACCCCCGCGTGGTGGGGCGCGCTGCTCGGTGCCGCCGCCGGCACGGGTCTGCTGCTCGTCGTGGCGCGGCTGCGGGTCATGGGGCGCGCCCAGCTCTCCGACCGCGTCCTGCCCTACGTCCGCGACCTCCCGCAGGTGGGCGCCCGGACGATCCCGCGGCGTCGCACCGACGGGTCACCGCTGCTCGGCGCCGCGGTCGCCGTCTACGGACCCGTGCTCCGCACCCTGGCCGAGACCGTGGAACGGGTCCTCGGCGGCGCGACGTCGGTGCGCCGCCGGATCGAGCGCGCCGGCCTCGACCTGACCGTCCAGGACTTCCGGGTGCAGCAGGTGGTCTGGGGTCTCGTCGGCCTCGGCACCACCGCGGCCTGGGGGCTGCTGCGCACCCTGGGCGACGACGGCGGCGTCCTCGGGCACGCCCTCGTCTCGCTGGTCGCCTTCGCCTTCGGCGTGCTGGCCCGCGACACCCACCTCACCTCCCAGGTGCGCACCCGCGAGCGCCGGGTCGTCGCGGAGTTCCCCACCATCGCCGAGCTGCTCGCGCTCTCGGTGGCCGCGGGCGAGAGCCCGGTCGGCGCCCTGGACCGGGTCGTGCAGCGTTCGCGCGGCGAGCTCAGCCGTGACCTCGCCGCCGTGCTGGCCGCCATCCGCACCGGCGAACCGGTCGGCTCCGCCTTCGACCGGCTGGCCGCCACCACCGGCGTACCCGTCGTCGCCCGCTTCGCCCAGGGCGTCGCCGTCGCCGTCGAGCGGGGTACGCCGCTGGCCGACGTGCTCCACGCCCAGGCAGCCGACGTCCGCGAGGCCGGGCGCCGGGAGCTGATCGAGACCGCCGCCCGGCGCGAGGTGCTGATGATGGTTCCCGTCGTCTTCCTCGTGCTGCCGGTGACCGTCCTCTTCGCCTTCTGGCCCGGCCTGGTCGGGCTCAGCCTCACCGCCCCCTGACCCACCCCTCGACCACCTCCGCACGCACGTCCTCTCGGGAAGGAACCCCCATGACCCACCTGCAGCTGCTGGTGCTCACGCTCACCGGCGCCCTGCCCCTGCCGTCGCGCGGCGCCCGCACACAGCGCGACGACCGCGGTGACGTGCCGGGCTGGGTGCTCGTGACCGTCATGACGGCCGGGCTCGTCGCCGCCCTCACCACCGTCGCCCAGGACGAGCTGGCCTCCCTGCTGCGCCGGGCGCTCAACCAGGTCCAGTAGTGCCCGGCACCCGACGCCGCACCCGGTCCGAGGGCGGCGCCGCCGTCGTCGACTTCGTGCTGGTGCTCGTGGTGCTGGTGCCGCTCGTGCTCGGCGTCCTGCAGGTGTCGCTGGTCCTGCTGGTGCGCAACACGCTGACCGCCGCGGCCTCCGACGGGGCTCGGTACGCCGCCACCGTCGGCCGCGGGCCCGCCGACGGGGTCGCCCGCACCCGCGACCAGATCGCCGGCGCGCTCGCTGCCCGGTTCGCCGAGGACGTCGACGCGCGGGTCGTCAGCATCGGCGGGGCACCGACGGTCGTGGTGACCGTCCGTGCCTCCGTGCCCGCCCTCGGGCTCGGTGGTCCCGGCGTCGACCTGGAGGTCGACGGGCACGCCGTGCAGGAGGTCCAGCCGTGATCCGCGCCTGGTCCCCGGGTCGCAGGCGTGCCCGACGTACGGCGGCTGAGGGATCCCCGGGACACGCAGAACGTCGGGCGCGCACCTGGGTCGCGACCACGGCGGGCGGCCGCGAGGCCGTCGCGAGGTCAGGAGGCCACCTCCGGGCCGTCCGCGCGGGGCGGCGCAACGACGAGCAGGGCAGCGCGCTCATCGAGGTGGTGTGGCTCGGCGTCCTCCTGCTGCTGCCGATGCTGTGGATCGTGCTGAGCGTCTTCGAGGTGCAGCGCGGTGCCTTCTCGGTCGAGGCCGCAGCCCGCTCGGCCGCCCGCGCGTACGCCCTGGCCGGCGAGGACGCGTTGGGCCGCTCCCGGGCCGAGGCGGCGGCCCGCCAGGCGCTCGCCGACCAGGGCCTCGAGGACGCGCCGCTGGACGTCCGGGTCAGCTGCACCACGCCGCCCGCCTGCCACAGCGGCACCTCGGTCATCACCGTGGTGGTCGGCACCCGGGTGGACCTCCCGCTGCTGCCCGACGTGCTGGGGGCAGGGCAGCCGACGTTCGCCCTCGACGCGACGCACACCGTGCCGATCGGGCGGTTCCAGGAGGTGGCGGCACCGTGACCGACGCCGGCTCCCGGGGTCGAGGCCTGGGTCGAGGCCTGGGTCGAGGCCTGGGTCGAGGCCTGGGTCGAGGCCTGGGTCGAGGCCGGAGTCGAGGTGCGGGTCGAGGCCTGAGCACGCGCAGGAGCGCGTCGTGGGGCCTCGACCCGCACCTCGACCCGCACCTCGACCCAGCCGCCCGTCGACACACCGATCGCGGCTCGGTGACACCGCTGATCGTCGGGTTCGCCGTGGTGCTCGCGCTCGGGATCGCGCTGGTGACCGATGCGACCGCGGCGTACCTGCAGCGCTCGGGCCTGAGCACCCTGGCCGACGGTGCCGCCCTGTCGGGAGCCGACGCGGGCGCCAGCGGGCGCAGCACCTACACCCAGGGGGTGCCGACCGACGAGCTGCCCGTGGACGTGGCAGCGGCGCGCGCCGGGGTGGCGGACTACCTCCGGCAGGTGCGCGCGTTCGAGGAGTACCCCGGGCTGCGCTGGTCGGTGCGGGTCGATGCCGCGACGAGCAGCGTGTACGTGCGACTGACAGCCCCGCTCGACCTGCCGCTCGCGATCCCGGGCGGACCCGAGGAGACGCTGGTCAGCGCGGAGGGCGAGGGCTCGACCTCCGTCGACGACTGAGCCCGGCCCGGCACGAGCCGGAGGTCCTGTCCGGCGCCTGCTGCCGAGCAGGACCCTCCAGCCGGCCTCGAGGGCTGTCCCTCGGTGTCGCCGGAGGACGTGCGTGGACCCAGGCTCGACGCACGTCCTCCAGCTCGGTCCCAACGGCCATGCTGCCGCCCGCCGGACGCGCACCGACCGCCCGCCCGCCGACACCGACGTGAGTCGACGGCGGGTGTCAGGACGGACCCTGCGGCAGCTCGAAGGACTCGCGCCGTCCCCGGTCGAGGCTCCAGGCCACGACACCGTCCTCGGCCGCCACGGAGTAGAGGGTCGTGCCGTCGGGGGCGAAGGCCACTGCTCCGGGCTCGTCGAGGTGGCCCGCCAGCTCGCGCACCTCGGCGCCTCCCGCGTCGGTCGGGCCCTCCCCCACCTCCCACAACCGGACGACGGTGGTCTCCAGCGCGGTGAGGGCGAGGGTCGAGGAGTCGGGGGCGAATGCGAGGTCGTGCAGCCGTACGCCGGGGAGCCGGGCGACCTCGGCGCCGTCGGCCGCGGACCAGACGACCGGCACGCCGTCCTCGCCCGCACCGGCCAGCCAGCGGCCGTCGGGGCTCCAGGCCACCGCCGGGGAGAGGCCCCGCCCCAGCACGCGGGAGTCCCCGGTGTCCAGGTCGTGCACCTCGACCGGGCCGCCGCCGGCCGTGGCCAGCAGGGTGCCGTCGGGGCTGAAGGCCAGCTCCTCGGCGGCGTACGAGGCCGTCAGGCTCGCCACCACCTCACCCCCCTCCACCGACCAGACCAGCACCTCGGCGCCGGGGCCCACCGCCGCGACCCGACGACCGTCGGGACTGAAGGCCACCGCGGTCACCGGCGACCCGTCGGCGACCTCGGCGTCGTCGAGACCCTCGAGGACCTGTGCAGAGCCCTCGGACTCCCACGGCTCGAGCACGACCGTGCCGCCGTCGGTGGTGGCGACCCGGGACCAGTCCGGCGCGACCGCGACCTGGTTGCGGTCCGGGGCCAGCTCCACCGCGCCAGTGGCTGCGTTCCAGGTGCAGATCCCGTTCCAGCAGTCGGCCAGGACGCTGGCCCCGTCGGGGCTCACCGAGAGCTGGTCGTCGAGCACCAGCTGGAACGGGACGTCCCCGGCACCTGTCCCCGAGCCGGACCCGCCCGGTCCGGCTGAGCCGTCCGGACTCTCGGCGCACGCGGTCACCAGCCCTGCCGCGAGCCCTGCCGCCAACACGACCTTGACTCCGACCAGACTCGCGCCCCGCCTCTCACGCATCGAGGACGACCAGTCCGCCGGCGTCGAACCACGCCTCGCTGCCGTCGACGCACTCGATCCGGTCGAGCTCCCGCCCGGCCTGGCCGACCAGCTCCTGGGACGCCGGACGGCGACCGAGGCTGCGCAGCACGTCGTACTCGTCGCTGACCCGCAGCACCGTCCACGGGCGGGCACGGGTGCCGTCGCCACTCGCCACGATCCCCCGCAGGGCGGCGCGGGCCAGCCTGCGCTGCCGAGACGCCTCCGGAGCGCGGCCCAGACGGTCGAGTGCCTGGGCGAGGGCCGTGTGGACCACGGGACTCAGCAGGGCTCCGGGCATCATCGCGGCCAGCGCCCGAGCGGCCGTGTCGGGCGCAGCATCGAGCAGCCGGGCGACCCGACCTGCGTCGAGGTCGGGGTCGAAGGTGGGCGAGGCACGCACCGCCGAGCGCAAGGGGCCGAGCGTGCCCGGACCGGGGTCGGCGAGGTGACGGTCGACGAGGTCGGCGTACGTCGTCCCGGCGGTCCCCTCGGTCATCGCGAGGCCTCCAGGAGCCGGTCGATCTCCTCGGCGGTCAAGCCGGCGAGGTAGTCGCGCCCGGTGTCGCGGGCATCGACCTCGACGGGCTGCTCGAAGTACTCCTCGTAGGTGTCGCCGCTCGAGGTGCTCCGGTAGTCGTCGAAGTTCCGCTCCCACTCCTCGACCTGCTCCTCGGTGATGCCGTCGTCGAGGTGCTCCTGCAACGGGTCCTCCTGCCAGGGCCAGTGGAAGTCGTCGGCGTCGTCGATGGCCTCGAACTGGCGACCGTGGCGCAGCTCGTGGGCGACGGTGTGGACCAGCCGCGGGTCGTCGAGCAGGCCCTCGTTGAGACTGACGGTGCCCGGGTCGCCGTCGGCGTACTGGCCGTTGGAGCCCCAGGACTCGTCGCGCCAGTCGATGACCGGCATGTCCAGGCCGTACTCCTCGGCGAGCTCGCGGACCATCTGCTCGACCACCGCCCGCCGCTCGGCGTCGGTGAGCCCGGCCCAGCGGCCGGCCACCTCGGGCGACTCCTGACCGTAGTCGTCGATGTCGTCGACGTACCCGCCCGGGATGCTGCGGGCCAGCGCCGCGTCGACGACGGCCGCCTGGACCAGGATCGCCTGCACGTCGGCGGCCAGGCGCTGCATCGTGGCGGCGCGCGCACGCGAGAACTCCTCGGCCTCGAACCGGTTCGGGAAGGTCTGCGGGCCCATGAGGTCGGTGACCGAGCCGTCGTCCCCGAGGGCACACCGAGCCGAGGCCGCGGCCTCCTCGACCGCGGCGACCGACTGCTCGATCCGCGTCACCTCGGACTCGGCGAGGTAGAGCGCGCGCTGCACCTCGCGGCGCGCCTCGAGCAGGGTGTCCATGTCACCCAGCATGCCGACGTGCCGCGCCTGGGCCACGATGCGGGCCACCCCCACCCAGGAGCCGGGGAGCCCCTGGGTGGCCAGCTGCTCGCGGCAGCCCTCGAGGTCGTCGGCATCGCGCTTGACGCCGTCCCCGGCGGTGCCGAGGGGCGCCGCACGCCAGGCGCGGACGTCGCCGAAGCCGACCGTCACGGGCCCGCCGTCCCACCGAGGAGGCCGCCGAGACCTCCGAACAGCCCGTCGACAGCGGCGTCGGTCGACTCCGCGACGGCCGAGGCCTGCTCGACGTCGCCGGCGAAGGCCAGGACCCTGTCCGTCCAGGCCTCGACGTCGCTGTCCCAGCCGTCGCCCAGCTCGGCGAGGAAGCCTGCCGACTGCGCCCCGGGGATCGCGGAGGCCGCCGTCGCGAGGTGGCCCGAGGATCCCCTCCCCCGTGCTCCCTCGGCCGCGGAGCGCGCCGCTGCTGCGGCCGAGCGCATGTCGGCCGGGGACACCTGCATCTCGCTCATCGAGTCCTCCCGGGGGGCGTCCGGGGCCGCCCCTGCGGGATCTACCCCCGCACCGCCGTCCCCAATCGTGACCCCGGCCCGAGGTCCCGCGAGGCGCGTCGGTGGGAGGGCGCGGTCCGCGCGGGGCCCCGGCGCGGTTGGAGCGCAGGGGCGGCCGGAGCACAGGAGCGTCGGGATCCCTGCAGCCGGGCTCGAGACGCGCCGGGCCATGGGCTCGTGCGAACGGATCTCGGGGCCAGCACCCAGCACAGGACCCAGCGCAGCACTCAGCGTCCGGGCAGCCGGAGCCGCGGCAACCGGGAGTGCGCGAGGGCGGCCCGGGCGGCGTTGGCGCCGGGGGCGCCGTGCACCCCGCCGCCGGGGTGGGCCGAGGCGGAGCCGAGGTAGAGGCCGGGTACGCCGGTCCCGGCCCGTCCCCGCATGCCCGGCACCGGCCGCAGCACCAGCTGCTGGTGCAGCTGGGCGGTGCCGCCACCCAGCGCCCCGCCGACGAGGTTGGCGTCCAGCGCCTCCAGCTCGCGCGGCCCCAGGACCCGCCGCGCCAGGATGCGCGAGCCGAAGCCCGGGGCGAGCCGCTCGAGGCGGCCCTGGATGCGGTCGGCGAACCTCTCGCAGTCGTCGCGGTCCCATCGTCCCTCCACGACCTGCCCGCGCCCGGCGTCCTCGACCAGCCGCTGCGGCACGTGCGTGTAGGCCCACAGCGACTCGGTGCCCGCGGGCGAGCGGTCGGGGTCGGCGGTGGTCATCTGCCCCACCAGCAGGAACGGGTCGGCGGGCAGCACCCCCGAGGCGACCTGGGCGTGCGAGAGCGCCATCTCCCGGCGCGAGTCCGCGACGTGCACGGTGCCGGGGTCGTGCGGCGGTGGGGAGGCCCACGGCACCGGCCCCGAGAGCGCCCAGTCGACCTTGACCGTGCCGGGGTCCCACGTGAAGGCGTCCATGCCTCGGCGTACCCGCTCCGGCACCACCGCCGGGTCCAGCAACCGTCCGAAGAGCGCGGGCGCCGACACGTCGGCGACCACCGCGCGGCGGGCGCGGACGGTCTCCCCCTCCCGGGTCCGTACGCCGGCGGCCCGGCCGTCCTCGACGACGACCGCCTCCACCTCGGCCGAGCAGCGCACCTCGCCGCCGGCGGCCTCGAGCCGCCGCACCAGGGCCGCGGCCAGCTCCCCCGCGCCCCCGCGCGGGACCGGGAACCCGTCGTGCTGGCCGAGCATGGTCAGCAGGTAGCCCATGAACCCCGAGCCGGCACCGTCGAGCGGGATGTCGGCGTGCCCGGCGTTGCCCGCCAGCAGCGTGCGCAGCGCCTCCCCGCGCAGCCGGTCGCGCCCCACCTCGGTGCCCGGCGCCAGCAGCGTGCGCAGGAAGTCGATGCCGCCCACCGACGGCAGGGCCCGCAGCAGCGAGACACCGGCCCGCACGGGCGGGAACGGCGAGAGCAGCCCGTCGACCAGTGCGGGGCCGACCCGGCGCCACTCCTCGCACAGCGCCAGCCACGCCTCGCCGTCACCGGGGGCGGCCTCCTCGGCCAGCCGGGCGGTCTCCTCGGGCGAGGTGTGCAGCATCCCCCAGCGACCGTCGCCGAACGCGTGGCCGAGCACCGCAGGCGCGTGCCGCCACTCCAGCCCGTGGTCCTCCAGCCGCAGGCCGCGCAGGATCGGGGAGGCGGCGCTGAAGGGGTAGAACGCGCTGCAGGTGTCGTGGACGAAGTCGGGGTGCACGTCACGGTCGCTGCGCACGGCACCGCCGGGGGTCGGTGCGGCCTCCAGGACCAGCACCGACCACCCGGCGTCGGCCAACAGCGTCGCGGCCACGAGCCCGTTGGGGCCCGCACCGACCACGACCGCGTCGTACGACGCTCCGCTCGCGCGGACCGCACGGCTCACGGGACTCACGGGGTGAAGACGACCTTGACCATGCCCTCCTCCTTGGCCCGGAAGTGCGCGTAGGCCTCCGGTGCCTCGTCGAGGGGCATGCGGTGCGTCGCGAACCCCTCGGTGCCCAGCGGGTCCTCGTCGTCGAGGAGCAGCGGGAGGATGTCGTCGGTCCACTTGCGCACGTTGGCCTGGCCCATGCGCAGCTGGATCTGCTTGTCGAACATCGTCATCATCGGCATCGGGTCCAGCTGTCCGCCGTAGACCCCGGAGACCGAGACGGTCCCGCCGCGGCGTACGGCGTCGATGGCCGTGTGCAGGGCGTCGAGGCGCTCGATGCCGGCGTTCTTCATCAGCGGCTTGGCCAGCGGGTCGGGCAGCAGGCCGACCATCTTGGCGGCGGTCTCGGCGACCGGGTTCCCGTGCGCCTCCATGCCGACGGCCTCCAGGACCGAGTCGGGGCCGCGTCCGCCGGTGGTGCGCGAGCGGACCTCCTCCCCGACCGAGTCGACCTCGTCGAGGTTGATCGTCTCGGCGCCGCGGGCGGCCACACGGGCGAGCCGCTCGGGCACCCGGTCGACGACGATGACGCGGTGCCCGCGGTGCATCGCGATCCGCGCGGCCATGTCGCCGATCGGTCCGGCGCCGATCACCAGCAGCGTGCCGTCCTTGGGCAGCTCGGCGTACTCCACGCCCTGCCAGGCGGTCGGCAGCACGTCGGAGAGGTAGACGAACCGGTCGTCGGAGGGCCCCTCGGGCACCTTGACCGGCAGGAAGTCGGCGAACTGCACGCGGAGGTACTCCGCCTGGCCGCCCGGCACCGCGCCGTAGAGGCTGGAGTAGCCGAGCAGCTTGGCGCCGGTGCCCTGGTCGCGGTTCTGCGTGGTCTCGCACTGGCTGTAGAGCTGCTGGTCGCACATCCAGCACGAGCCGCAGGAGATGTTGAAGGGCACGACGACCCGGTCGCCGGGCTTGAGGTTCGTGACCGCGCTGCCGACCTCCTCCACGATGCCCATCGGCTCGTGGCCGATGATGTCGCCGGGCGTCATGAACGGCGCGAGCGGCTCGTAGAGGTGCAGGTCCGAGCCGCACAGGCCGGTGGTGGTCACCTTGATGATCGCGTCGGTCGGCTCCTCGATCCGGGGGTCGGGCACCTCCTCGACCGAGACCTTCCGGGGACCCTGCCAGGTGACTGCCTTCATGTCGTGCTCCTCTCGCTCGTGCTCGTGCGCGCCACCACCGGGTCGGTGGCGGAGCGGGGGTGCGGGACGTGCTCGTCGGGGGTCGTGGCGGCCGGTGCGGCTCCGGCGAACCGGCGGCGCAGGTTGGCCAGGACGCCGGCCACGGTCGGTCCGGCGGTCCCGCGCAGGGCGTTGCCCGCGGCGCGCGGTTCCAGGACGTTGCCCGTCGTCGGGCCGGTGGGCCGGGTCAGGTCGGTGGCGATGACGCCGAACAGCGACCCGACCATCCGGTCGTAGACCCAGGGCAGCGCGGTGGCGCCGAACCGGATCAGCTCGTTGGCCGGGTTCAGCTGGGCGGGCAGCCAGGCGCGGTCGGCGCGGCGCAGCAACTGGCGGGCGGTCCGCTCCGGGGAGAAGACCGGCGGCGGGGGCCGGCCGACGAACCCGGCGTACGACGCGGCCTGCTGGTAGATCGGGGTGTCGACGCCCCCGGGCGCGGCGTAGGCGATCCGGACGCCGGGCAGGTCGCGGTTCTCGATGCGGAGGTGGGCGGCCAGGGCGCGCACGCCGTGCTTGGAGACCGCGTACGCCGCCATGCCGGGCACCCGGATGTGGCCGATGACCGAGCCGACCAGGACCAGCGACCCGTGCTCCTGGCGCCGCAGCACCGGGACGACGTGACGGGCGAGGTTGGCCGAGCCGAGCAGGTTGGTGCGCAGGACCCCGTCGAAGACCCCGGCCGGCACCTGGTCGATCCGGCCGTAGGCGACGACGCCGGCGGCGTGCACCGCAAGGTCGATCCGGCCGTGCCGACGTACGACGGACTCGACCATCGCCCGGACCGCCTCGTCGTCGCCGACGTCGAGGGCGTGCACGGTCACCGACCCGGCACCGTGCAAGCGGCACTCGGTCGCGACCTGCTGCAGGGTCTTCTCCGACCGGGCCACCAGGACCAGGTCGTCACCGCGCTCCGCCGCGGCCAGGGCGGTGGCGCGGCCGATGCCGCTGGAGGCACCGGTCACGAGGACGGCGGCAGGGCGGGGAGTCGGTGGAGGCATGGGGACCCGGTGCCCGGGGCTGCCGGGACGACCCCCACCTGTCGGGGGGAGGGGTCCCACCCGTTGGCAGAGGTGCGAGTGCAGCGACGGAGTCCGTCCTCTGTTGGTCGAGCAGCCCGAGCGCCAGCGAGGGCGTCGTCGAGACCGCCGCACCTGCGCGTGGTGGGCGAGCACAGACAGCTCACGCGGTCTCGACGACGCTCGCTAGCGCTCGCTGCTCGACCAACAGCGCGGACCTCAGGCAGTGCTGGCGGTCTCCCCCGTCTCGTGCCGCACGGGGCAGCCGGCGACGCCGGGGACCGGGAAGGTCCCGAGCTCGGAGACATCGAACCCGTCGGGGTAGGAGCGGACCCAGCGCAGGTCGGCGACGCCCTGCACACTCATCCGGGCGGGGAAGACCCGCAGCACCCGACCGCGGGCGCGCAGGGCGCCGCGCATCAGCTTCTCGACGCGCGGGGAGGGCGCGGTGTAGCCCAGGGCCTCGCGCAGCGGCGGTTCCATGAGGGCGCGGGAGAAGGTGTCGACGGCCGGGCCGGCGACCTTGGGGTACCACGTCAGCATCAGCCCGAGGGTGGAGTCGGCGACCCGGCGCGAGCCCTCGTCGTAGGCGAAGTGGGCCCGCTCGTAGGAGTCCATGAGCTGCGCGAAGGCGTCGTAGGTCTCGGGGATCCCGGGGATGCCCATGTGCTTGCCGAGGGCGCGGTAGTAGTTCACCGAGGCGCGCAGCTCGGTCTCGGTGAAGGGCCGCTTGCCGTAGGCGTCGAGCCAGCGCTTGGGCACCACCACGAAGGTCGAGAGCACGTAGAGCATCTCGTGGTCGGGGATGTCGTAGGCGCGGTGCATCTGGTTGATCCGCCGGATCGCGGCGCGCGCCTCGGGGTCGTCGAACCCCTTCTCGGCGGGCACCTCGAGGAGCAGCGCGGTGTCGTCGTACCGCTTCTGGACCGCGCCCGTGAACTGGCCGGTCGCGTCGAGGAGCGCGCCGATGCCGGGCACGGCGTAGGTGCGGAACAGGGCGAAGGAGAGCGCCTGGTTCATGTCCCAGGGGAACTCGTGGGCCACGGCGTTGCGGTAGATCTCGCGGTAGTCGGTCTCGGGGTCGAGCCCCTCGTTGACCCTCCGCCAGTGGTCCCGCGGCACGCCGCCGAACGTCTTGCCCCGCACTCGGAACTCGCGCATGGGCCAAAACTAGAGCAACCGCTCCACTCTGGCTAGGGTGTGGGAGTGCGTACGCCGCTGCAGACCCGCTCGGAGTCCTCGGCCGACCGGATGCTCGCCGCGACCCTGGCGCTGCTCGACGAGGGCGGGCCGGCCGCGGTGACCGTGGCGGCCGTGGCCCGCGCCGCGGGCACGAGCAACGGCTCGCTCTACCACCGCTTCGGCGACCGGCACGGCCTGCTGCTCGCCGCGCAGTCGCGGGTCCTGGGCACGATCGAGGCCGAGACGGCGCAGGCCTTCGCCGTGGCCGACACCGAGCCCGACGACGAGCGGGCCGTGGCGCTCCTGGCGACTGCCGCGGTGGACCTCTTCGTGCGCCACCGCGGCGGGATGCGGGCCTTCCTCGTGGAGGTCGACTCCCCCGACCTGGAGGCCGCGAGCACCGCCTTCACGCACCGGCTCGCTGCGACGGTGACGCAGTGGCTGCGCGGGCGCTTCGGGTGCCCGACCCCCGACGCGGAGGCCGCGTGGCGGCTGCTCTTCGCGCTCGGCACGAGCCGGGCGCTGTTCGACGACGAGGCGGTCTCCCCCGTGCCGCTCGCTCCCGAGGCCCTCGCGGGCTCGCTGGCGAAGGCGGTCCTGGCGGTGGTGCGACCCGGCAGCGCCGGAGGCCCGCTCAGGCCGGGACCGACTCCAGCCTGAACCCGACGCCGCGCACGGCGACGACCTTCTCGCCGACGCCGGCGCCCTCGAGCTTCTGCCGCAGCCGCCCGATGGTCACGTCGAGGGTCTTGGTCGAGCCGTACCAGTTCTCGTCCCACACGTCGGCCATCAGCCGGCCGCGGGAGACGACCTTGTCGCGGTTGGCGACCAGGATGGACAGGACGTCGAACTCCTTGCCGGTCAGCGCCACCTCGGTCTGCCCGGCGTAGACCCGGCGCGCGGCGACGTCGACGTGCAGGCCGTCGGGGTCGCCGTGGGTCTCCTCGCGCCCCGGGGCGTTGAGCCGGCGCAGCAGGGCGCGCACCCGCGCCTGCAGCTCGGCCAGGCCGAACGGCTTGGAGAGGTAGTCGTCGGCACCGGTGTCGAGCCCGACCACGCGGTCGAGCTCGCCGGCGCGGGCGGTCACGATCATGATCCCACCGGTGAACCCGGCCTCACGGGCGCGCTTGCAGACCTCGAGCCCGTCGATGTCGGGCAGGCCGAGGTCGAGGATCACCAGCTCGGTGGGGGTGGCGGCCACGTCGTCGAGCGCCCGCTGACCGGTGTCGACCCAGGCGACGTCGTACCCCTCGCGCTCGAGGGTGCGCACGAGGGGGAAGGCGATGTCCTCCTCGTCCTCGACGACGAGCACCCGCTGAGCCATGGCCCGAACAATAGGACACCGACCGGACCCGGACAGGGGATCTCGCAGGTCACCTGCCGAGTGGCCGCTCGGGCGGGCCCTTGGTCCCGAGCGGTCGGGCCGGCACGACGCGGCCGCGACCAGCGCTCAGGAGGCGGTCTCCCAGCTGTAGGACAGCTCGGCCCGGGAGGCCAGCGGCGGTGCCTCGTCGGGCAGCGAGACGGTGAAGGTGAAGGTCACGCGGCTGCCCGCGGCGATCCAGCCCTGGTCGGCAGCCACGTCGCTCATGGCGCCCATCGGCCCGGCGTACAACCGCACGCCCTCGCGCTCGACGACCAGCTGCAGGGCGTCCTCGGCCGCTCCGCCGCTCGCGACCACGGCGTCGCCGTGCTCGGTCATCGACAGCCGGGTGGGCTCCGAGCCGGGGTTGCTGATCGAGATGCTGCGCTCGGCGGACTGCCCCGGCGCGAGGTCGGTGACGACGAGCGTCGCCTCGGTGCCCTCGGAGACCAGCCGCACGCCCTCGTCGGTGCCGCCGGCGTTGCTCAGCGGGATGCCCGAGAGCCAGAGGACACCGCCCAGCAGCGCGGCGCCCGCGGTCGGGACGACCAGGAGTCTCACGTGGTGCGGCCTCATGTCTCCACGCTAGGGAGTCGGCTGCTCGGGGCGTTCACGTCGCCTGCACGCCGGGTCCACGGTTGGGTAACAGCCGAACCGGCGCGTCCTCCCGGGACGATGCACCGGCTCGAGCACCTCCAGCCTGGCGCTGAACAGTCAGGCGAAGAGGTCCCCCAGGTCCGCGACCCGCTCCAGGACCTCCTCCATGCGCAGCTGCTCCAGCCCGTCGTCGGCCTCGGCGCCGGCCTCGACCTCGGCCCACGAGACGGGGGCGGCGACCATCGGCTTGTCGCGCCCGCGTAGGGAGTACGGCGCGATGGTGGTCTTGGACGAGGCGTTCTGCGACCAGTCGAGGAAGACCTTCCCGCCGCGCCGCGCCTTGGTCATCGTCGCGGTCACCAGCCGCGGGTGCTCGCCCTGCAGCTCCTCGGCGACCTCCTTGGCCAGCGCTGTGGACTCCTCGCCGGGCAGCCGCGTGGGCAGCGTGGCGTAGAGGTGCAGGCCCTTGCTGCCGCTGAGCACCGGTCGCGCAGGCAGGTCGCGCTCGGCGAGCTTGTCGCGCACCATGAGCGCCACCTGGCAGCACTCGTGCAGCCCCGCGGGCTCGCCGGGGTCGAGGTCGATGACGAGGCGGTCGGCGTTGCGGGGCCGGCCGTTGCGCCCGACCCGCCACTGGTGGACGTGCAGCTCGAGGGCGGCGAGGTTGACCAGCCAGGTCAGCGTCGCGAGGTCGTCGACCACCGGGAAGACCAGCCGGTCGCCGTGCCGCGAGGAGCCGCGCGAGCCGGTCGTCGGGACCGAGACCGTGCGCACCCACGACGGCGTGCCCTGCGGGACGTTCTTCTCGAAGAAGCTCTGCCCCTCGACCCCGTGCGGCCACCGGATCCTGGTCACGGCGCGGTCGGCGAGGTGCGGCAGCAGCGTCGGCGCGACCTGCGCGTAGTAGTGCAGCACCTCCCCCTTGGTCGTGCCCGTGCGCGGGAAGAGCACCTTGTCGAGGTTGCTCACCGTGAGCGTGCGGCCCTCGACGTCGACCTGGATCCGCTCGCCCTGCGGACTCACGACTGGTCCTGCAGCGCGCTCGGGTCCAGGTCGGGCCGCAGGCCCTGGTACGACGGCTGGCGCAGCCGCGCGTAGCCGACCCCGTGGGTGTCGACGTCGACCACCAGCACCGGCTCGACCCAGGTGGTGCCCGTCGCGTCGACCCGCGGCACCTCGTCGGCGAACGGGCTGCTGCTCCGCGTGAGGGACGCGACCGCCTCGGCCAGCTGGCGCGAGACCTTCCCGCCGATGCCGCTGCCGACCCGGCCGCGGTAGAGCAGGCCCTCGGGGGTCGGCTCGCCCACGAGCAGGCTGGCGAGCCGGTCGCTGGTGCCCTCCTGGGGGCGCCAGCCGCCCACGACGTACGACCTGCGGTGGCGGTGCGCCAACTTGCGCCAGTGCGGGCTGCGCGAGTCCAGCACGTAGCGGCTGTCCAGCCGCTTGCTGACCACGCCCTCCAGCCCCTGGGCGCGGGTCGCCTCCAGCAGCATCGCCCCGTCGTCGTACGCCGCCGGCACCTGCCACCCGCCCAGGCCCCCTCCCTCGGCCAGCCCCGCGAGGCGCTCGCGCCGCTCGGCGAGGGGCAGGCCCGAGAGGTCCTCGCCGTCGAGGCGCAGCAGGTCGAAGACCATGTACGTCGCCGGCAGCGTCTCGGCGAGCCGGGCCGCCGTGCGGGTGCTGCGCACGTGCATCCGCTCCTGCAGGACCCGAAAGTCCGGCAGGCCGCGGTCGTTGAGCGCGATCACCTCGCCGTCGACCAGCAGGTCCCGCGGACGCCCGCGGTCGTCCGCGACGTCGGGCCAGGCCGTGGTCACGTCGTTGCCGTTGCGGCTCCACAGCCTCGTGCGGCCGTCGCGGACCTCGGCCAGGACCCGCACCCCGTCCCACTTCACCTCGTGCGACCACTCCGCCCCGACCGGCACGTGGTCGGTCTTGGTGGCGAGCATCGGGCGCGGGGCGGACACCCTCGCCATCCTGCCCCACGCGTCGGGGCGATGACTTCCACCCGTCGGAGCGGTCAGACTGTGCACCATGCGTGCGATCTGGAAGGGCTCGGTGTCGTTCGGGCTGGTGAGCGTCCCCGTGAAGCTCTATGCCGCGACGGAGTCCCACGACGTCTCCTTCCGGCAGGTGCACGTCAAGGACGGCGGGCGGATCAAGTACCAGCGGGTCTGCTCCCTCGACGGCGAGGAGGTGCCCTACTCCGACATCGCCAAGGGCTACGAGACCGAGGACGGCGAGATGGTCGTCCTCACCGACGACGACCTCGCCGACCTGCCGCTGACCTCCTCCCGCGAGATCGCGGTGGAGAAGTTCGTGCCGACCGAGCAGATCGACCCGATGCTCTTCGAGAAGAGCTACTACCTCGAGCCGGAGAAGAGCGGCGCCAAGCCCTACGCCCTGCTGCGCCAGGCGCTCCAGGACGCCGACCGGATGGCGGTCGTGACCGTCGCACTGCGCCAGCGCACCACGGTGGCGGTGCTGCGGGTGCGCGAGACCGAGGCCGGCGACGTGATCGTGCTCCAGACGATGATGTGGCCCGACGAGGTCCGGGTGCCCGACTTCTCCGTCGAGGTCGGCGAGGTCAAGGACGCCGAGGTGAAGATGGCGAAGATGCTGGTCGAGACCCTCGCCGGCGACTTCGACCCCGCGGAGTTCGAGGACGACTACGCCGGGGCCGTCGAGGCGCTGGTCAAGGCCAAGATCGAGGGCGGCGAGGTCGAGCGGACCCCCACCTCCACCAAGACCTCCGGCGAGGTCGTCGACCTGCTCGCGGCGCTCCAGCGCTCGGTCGACGCGGCCAAGAAGGGCCGCGGGGAGTCGTCGGAGGAGCCGGCCGCCACGAAGAAGACGGCCGCCAAGAAGTCGGCTGCCAAGAAGTCCGCGAGCAAGAAGGCGCCCGCGAAGAAGACCGCGGCCAAGAAGGCGCCCGCGAAGAAGTCGGCGTCCAAGAAGGCCGCGGCCAAGAAGGCGTCGTAGCCCCGGGCGGTCAGCGGCGCGAGTCCGGGATGCGCTGGTGCAGCTGGTGCATCACGGCGTCGAGCAGCCCGGGCGCGAGGAGGTTCATGGCCTCGCCGACGTAGCCCACGGGGTGCCCCCACGCGGGCGGCAGGTCCTCCATGATCCGCAGCACCTGCTGGCCGGCCTGCTCGGCGGTCATCGCGCGCTGGTTCTCGTACTCCTTGGTGGGCGCGATCATCGGCGTCTTCACGAGCCCGAAGCGCATGTTGGTCACGTGCACGCCGTCCGAGCGTGCCTCGCGGGCCAGGATCCGGCCCCAGGTGTCGATCGCGGACTTGGAGGCGAGGTAGGCCGAGAACTTGGGGGCCTTGATCTGCACGCCCCACGACACGACGTTGACGACGTGCCCGAAGCCCTGCGCGCGCATGGCGGGGAGCAGCCCCATCGTGAGCCGCACCGGGCCGAAGTAGTTGATCGCCATCGTCCGCTCCACGTCGTGGAAGCGGTCGGCGCTCTCGGACAGCGAGCGGCGGATCGACCGACCGGCGTTGTTGACCAGGTGGTCGACCGCGCCGTGCTCGGCCAGCACCCGGACCACCAGCGCGTCGACGGCCTCGCCGTCGGTCAGGTCGCAGGAGTACGTCGCTGCCTGCCCACCCAGCGCCCGCACCTGCTCCCCGACCCGGTCCAGCTCCTCGGCGCGGCGCGCGACGAGCAGGACCTTCGCACCGGCCCGCGCGGCGGCGTACGCCGTGTGCTCGCCGATCCCCGAGGAAGCCCCCGTCACCAGGACCGTGCGACCCGCCACGGGCGAGGGAGCACCACGCAGGCGGCGCAGCAGGCGGGCCGGCGTGGCGGTGACGGTGGCGGGGAGGGCGGAGGGGAGCAGGTCGAGCACGGGGGCATCCTCGCACCCGGTCCGGAGGCCGCCCCGGGACGACCACAGGCGCTCGCCCCCACCCGGTCGGCGGCGTGACCGCCAGCCCACTCGGGGTGAGCCAGGGGTGTTGTCCGCTCGGGGACGCTTGTCCGCAGAGTGTCGGAGTGGGTCCCTGTGGGCCGGTGGACGAGGAGTGGAGATGGAACGCGGGGAGTACCTCGTCGTCATGGGCCTGTGCCTGCTGATCACGCTGCCCCTGGAGCTGCTCCTCGGGGCACGCGTCTGGCGGCGGCCACGGCGGCTGCTGGTGGCGATGGCGCCGCTCGTGCTGGCCTACAGCATCTGGGACATCGCGATGATCGCCGCGGGCTCGTGGTCCTACTCTGAGGAGAAGCTGACCGGCATCCTGCTGCCCTTCGAGATGCCGCTGGAGGAGCTGGTCTTCTTCATCGTGGTGCCGATCTGCGGCCTGCTGACGCTGGAGGCCGTCGGCAACGTGCTGACCGCGCTCGGGCGACTGCGCGCCGGGGAGCCCGTCGGCCGGGTGCTGCGCGACCTGCCGCACGGCGGCGGGCCCCGCCCTGCGCCGGCGGCGAGCACGGAGGAGAAGGTGGCCTGATGGGGATCTACACGCTGACCGCGCTCGTCTCGGTCGTCGTCGTGCTCGCGATCGAGCTGCTGTGGCTGCGCACCGGCATCCTGCGCACCTGGCGCTACTGGCTGGCGATGGCCATCGTCATGGGCTTCCAGGTCCCCGTCGACGGCTGGCTGACCAAGCTGTCGGACCCGCTGGTGCTCTACAACGAGGCCGACACGACCGGCGTCCGCGCCCCCTGGGACATCCCGGTGGAGGACTTCGCCTTCGGTTTCGGCATGGTGACCCTCGCCATGGTGCTGTGGGTGCACGCCGGGCGGCGCGAGGAGCGTCGCGCGGGTGCCGCTCCGGGCACGGCAGGACCACGACAGGAGCAGCGCGCATGACCGAGCTCGCCGGGGGCACCGTCCCCTCCGCCTTCGACCGGGTGGCGCGCAGCTACGACCTCATGGTGGCGCTCAGCCCGGGCTACCACGCGCAGCTGCGCTCCTCCGCCCGTGCGCTCGTGGAGGCACTGCCCGCCACGCCGGGCCGGCGCCCCAGGGTCGTCGACCTCGGCTGCGGGTCCGGGGCCTCGACCGCCGCGCTCGTGCGCGCGCTCGACGAGGCCGGCGTGGACGCCGAGGTCGTCGGGATCGACGGGTCTGCCGGGATGCTCGACCAGGCCCGCGGCAAGACCGCGCTGGCCCGGGTCGACTTCCGCCAGGCCGACGCCGAGCGGTTGACCGGGGCCGAGCTGGGTCCCGTGGACGGCGTGCTGGCGGCGTACCTCGTGCGCAACGTGAGCTCCCGCGACCGCCTCCTCGGCGAGGTGCTCGACGTGCTGACCGACGGCGGCGCCCTGGTCGTGCACGACTACAGCGTCCGGGAGAGCAGGATCGCCACCTGGGCCTGGCACCTGACCTGCTGGCTGGTCGTGATCCCGCTGGGGTTCGTGACCGCTCCCGGAAGCCCGATCTACCGCTACCTGTGGCGCAGCGTCCTGGACTTCGACGGTGTCCAGGGCCTGGCCGGGCGGCTGCGTGCGGTCGGGTTCACCGACGTCGAGCACCGCTCCGCCACGGGCTGGCAGCGCGGCCAGGTGCACACGTGGCGCGCCCGGAGGCCCCGATGAGCTCCTTCCTCCCCGCCCTCACCACGCCGTACGCCGCCGGCGGCCGGCTCCCGCGCGGCGCCTGGCGCCCGGGGCGCGACCGGCGCGCCGAGCACCAGCCCGCTCCCCCGGCCGGCCTGCGCGAGGACGGCGGGCGGCACCGCGTCGCCGTCGTTGGCGGCGGCATCGCCGGCCTCGCGGCCGCGACCGCCCTGGCCGAGCGCGGCGTGCGGGTCGAGCTGCTGGAGTCCACGTCCCGCCTAGGCGGCCGCGTGGCGTCGTGGCCGGTCGAGGTCGACGGCTCGTCGGTGGCGATGAGCCGCGGCTTCCACGCGTTCTTCCGCCAGTACTACAACCTGCGCTCGCTGCTGCGCCGCGCCGACCCGTCGCTGACCGCGCTGCGGGCCGTGGAGGACTACCCGTTGCTCGCGGCCGAGGGCATGCGCGACTCCTTCACCCACATCCCACGCACACCGCCGTGGAGCGTGATGGGCTTCGTGCTCCGCTCCCCCTCGTTCACGGCGCGCGACCTGGCCCGCGTGGACGTGGCGGAGGCGCTCGGCCTGCTCGACGTCGCCTTCCCCGACACCTTCTCCGCCCTCGACGGGCGCAGCGCCGCCGACGTGCTGGACCGGCTGCGCTTCCCCGACCGGGCCCGGCACCTCGCGCTGGAGGTCTTCGCGCGCAGCTTCTTCGCCGACCCCCGCGACTTCTCCGGCGGCGAGCTGGTCGCGATGTTCCACACCTACTTCCTCGGCTCGGCCGAGGGCCTGCTCTTCGACGTCGCCGCCGACGACTTCGACACCGCGCTCTGGTCGCCGCTGTCCGCGCACCTGCAGCGGCTCGGCGCCTCGGTCGCGCTCGACTCGCCCGTGCGGTCGCTGGAGGAGCACGGCGAGGGCGTCGTGGTCGTGACCGACGACCGCACGCTCGAGGTCGACGCGGTCGTCGTGGCGACCGACCGCCGCCCGCTGCAGCGGCTCGTCGAGGGCGCACCCTGGCTCGGCGCCTCCGACCCGGCCTGGCGCGATCGCCTCACCGGGCTGGGCCACGCCCCGCCTTTCGGTGTGTGGCGGCTGTGGCTGGACCGTCCCGCCCCGCGCGACGCCGCGCCCTTCCTCGGCACCAGCGGCTTCGGGCCCCTCGACAACATCTCCTTCCTGGAGATGCTCGAGGACGGCGCCCGCGACTGGGCCATTCGCCACGGCGGGTCGGTCGTCGAGCTGCACGCCTACGCGCTGCCTGCGGACCTCGCCGTCGACGAGGCCGCGCTGCGCGAGGTGCTGTGGCGCGAGCTGCTGCGGGTGCACCCCGGGCTCGACGGCGCCCGGGTGCTCGGCGAGGAGCTGCTCGTGCGCGAGGACTGCCCCCTGGTCGGCACCGACCCCTGGGCCACCCGCCCCGGGGTGCGTACGCCGGACCCGCGCGTCGTCCTGGCCGGCGACGGCATCCGGTGCGAGCTGCCCGTCGCGCTCATGGAGCGCGCCGCCACCACCGGGTTCCAGGCCGCGGACACGCTCCTCGCGCGCTGGGACGTCGCCGGCCACGGCACCTGGAGCCCGCCCCTGCGCGGTCGCGTCCCGGGCGCCGGCGCCCTGCGGCGTACCCTCACGCGCGGCTGACCCGCCGCAACTTCGTCGCTCACCCGCCGCAACTTCGTCGCTCACCCGCCGCAAGTTCGGCGCCGATCCGAAGATGGGACGGATCACGCCAGAGGACAGGGCGGGTCACCGCCGAAGACGGGACGGGTCAGCCAGCCACCGGGTCAGATCCCGTAGGACTCCCCGCGGGCGCGGAGCAGCCAGGACCGCTCGGCGTAGACCATGTCGTCGACCCAGAGGCGACGGGCGGTGTGACGCATGGCCGGCTGCAGCAGGCTGGAGACGGCGCGGGCCGCCTTGAAGCCCGGACGGTCGGAGTGCGCGATGGTGGCCTCGACCATCATCGTGCGCGGCCTGCCGTCGGGGCCGGGGCCGATCGGGGTCGCGTGGGTCTCCACGACGCTGCCCGCGCCCTCGCCCTCGGTGATCGTCATGACGATCGTGCGGGCGTCGGGGCAGGCGAACTCCGCCCGCACCGGCACGCCCCAGCGGCGGCTCAGCCGGAACGTCACGTCGACGGTCAGCACCTCGTCGTCGCTCGCGGACTCGTCGACCTCGAGGTGGCTGAAGGCGTAGGGGTGGAACCACGAGCCGTGCCAGGGGTCGAGCCGGTTGGCGATGATGTCGCGCGGCTCGCAGGTGCCGGGCAGCTCCACGACCGCCGCCACGGAGCGCGCCAGCGGCGGGCGCGCCGTGATCCGCGGCAGGCCGGACGGCGTCTCGCCGGGCGTGGGCACGCGGACCCAGAGCAGCACGCCGTCGTCGTAGGCGGCGTACGCCGGCCAGCCGGGCTGTCCCTCGGGGGCCAGCGCGAGGCCGTGCCAGCGGCAGTGCAGCGTGTCGCCGAACACCTCGCAGTCGGTGAGCAGCGCGCCGAGGTGCGGGCAGGAGCCCGGGCCCGCGGCGACCCCGGTGCTGGTGCGCCACAGCACGACCTCGCGGCCGGCGACGGATCGGGTGATGCTGGTGCTGCCGAGCGCGGTGGACGGCCCGACGGTGTACCACCCACCGGGGTCGCGGGCCAGGGCCACGTCGAGGGCGGCCCGGATGCGGGCCGGCTTCGCGTGCTGCCACGACGGCTCGAGCTGGTCGCGCCGCGGCATCGGCTTCAGGGCGATGGGGATGCGCGGCGGGGTCTCGTGGCTCGCTCCGCTCGCACCTCGACCACCGGAAGCGGGGGTGGTGCGCAGTGCACCGGCCGCGGTGACGCCGAGGGCCGCGCCGGCGAGGGCGGCCTTGCGCCAGGTGGGGACGACGACCCGCTCGCCGAAGACGTCGTAGCCGGCGTCCTCGATCCGGTCCAGGATGCCGGCGTACAGGCGGCGGGCGGTGCCGACGCAGCGGCGCGAGGCGTCCGGGAGCAGGGCCAGGCCGCGGTCGGCCTCGGCGTACAGCCCGCGGTTGCGCTCGACCTCGAACGCCATGAGCGCGCGCCAGGAGGCGTCGGCCCGGCGTCGGGCGGGGTCGGCGCCGAAGCGCTCGAGGTCCTCCTGCGGGATGTAGACCCGGCCGCGGTCGAGGTCCTCGGCGACGTCGCGCAGGAAGTTGGTCAGCTGGAAGGCGTTGCCGAGCGCGCGCGCCGGCTCCTT
Source organism: Nocardioides ginkgobilobae (assembly GCF_054781275.1). NCBI lineage: Bacteria > Bacillati > Actinomycetota > Actinomycetes > Propionibacteriales > Nocardioidaceae > Nocardioides > Nocardioides ginkgobilobae. Next base: position 143,809 of record NZ_BAAGUS010000001.1, read on the forward strand.
GGCCGAGGCCGAGCTCGGCTCGAGGACGGGCAGCATCATCTCGCCGATGACCGCGGCCGAGCCCTCCATGTAGCCGAGCAGGTCCTCCCAGGTGTCGTACGTCGTGGTGGTGAGGTCCTGGGCCATCGCCCCGAAGAAGCGCTCGAAGCACTCCGGGTCGATCCGGGTCTCCCGGACGGTGCGACCCACGGCGGCCAGCACCGGATCGGGGCTGGTGCCCTCCTCCACGGCGCGCAGGAACGCGGCCTGGAAGTCGGCCAGCGCCTGCTCGGTCGCGGCGACCTGCCCCGGGTCGGTGGCTCCCGGGGCGTCGACGATGTCGTCGGCGAGGCGGCACAGCGCGTAGACCGCGTGCACGTGCCGGCGGCGCTCCTTGGGCAGGATCGCCGCCCCCCAGTAGTAGGTCGTGCCGTGCCGCCGCGTGAGCTCCGCGCAGCGGCGGTAGCCCTCGACCAGGTCCGGCTCCACCGGGGACGTCGCGACTGCTGACACCTCAGGCCACCTCGGTACGGCGCACCGGCCGCGGCTTCCAGGCAGGGGCTGCCGGGAGGTAGTCGGTGACCCGCTGGGCGGCCAGCTTGCCGGAGACCAGCACCATCGGGACGCCGACGCCGGGGGTCGTGCCGGAGCCCGCGAAGAAGAAGCCGGGCACGCGCTTCTCGACGTTCGACGGCCGGAACGGACCGGTCTGGGCGAAGGTGTGGGCCAGCGCGAACGGCGTGCCGCGCTCCATCCCCTGGGCCTCCCAGTCGACGGGGTCCACGAGCTCCTCGGCGACGATGTCGGTCGGGTAGCCCTCGCGCTCCAAGAAGCGCTCCAGCTCCTCACGGGTGCGGCCGCGCTGGGTCTTCCAGTCCACGACGCCGTCCAGGTTGGGGGCGGGCTCGAGGACGTAGAGGACGTGCGAGCCGTCGGGGGCGAGCGAGGGGTCGCTCATCGTCGGGACCGTGACCAGGCGCGAGGGGTCCGGCATCATCCGGCCCTGCTTGATCAGGGCGTCGAAGGAGGAGTCCCAGGCGTCGGCGAAGTGGATGTTGTGGTGCCGGGTCCCCTCGGGGAGCCCGCCGCGGACGCCGACGTGCCAGACGACGGCCGAGGGCGAGTACTTGCCCTTCTTCACGACCCGCGGCGGCGCGAGGTCGGGGAGCAGCCGCCGGTAGGCCACCGGCAGGTCGAGCGTGCACACGACGGCGTCGGCGGCCAGCCGCTCACCGCCCTCGGAGTCGCCCTCGACGACGATGCCGGCGACGGCGCCGTCGGCGCGGCGCAGCACCTCGGTGACCCGCTGGCCCAGGCGCAGCTCGACACCGGCGTCCGTGGCCGCCTTGGCCAGGGCGTGCGGGACCGCCGACATGCCGCCGTCGGGGAACCAGACGCCCTCGATGCAGTCCATGTAGGTGATGACCGCGTAGAGCGCCAGCGCCGAGGACGGCGGCAGCCCGGCGTACATCGCCTGGAAGGTGAAGAGCCGGCGCAGCCGGTCGTCGGCGAAGCGGCGCCGGACGTTGGGCCCGAGCCGGCCGAAGCCACCGAGGCCCAACAGCCTCGCGGCGGCGGCCGGCGAGGAGACGAGGTCGAGCGGGCTGTCGAAGTTGGCGTCGATGAAGTGCGGCATCTCGACGTCGTAGAGCTTCTTCAGCCACGCGCTGAAGTCGTCGAAGGCGGCCGCGTCGGCGGGCCCGCAGACGGTGCGGATCTCCTCGCGCATCGCCTCGTGGCCGTGGCGCACGAGGATCTCGGAGCCGTCGGCGAACTTCGCGCGGTACGCCGGGTCGAGCATCCGCATGGGGAGCAGGGCGTCGAGGTCGCCACCGGCGGCGGAGACCACGTCGTCGAGCAGCCCGCGCATGGTGAGCACGGTCGGGCCGGTGTCGAAGGTGTAGCCGTCGCGGTCGATCCGACCGGCGCGCCCGCCCGGGGCGTGCTCGGCCTCGACCACGACGACCTCGTGGCCCGAGCGGCTCAGGTGGCAGGCCGTCGCGAGCCCGGCGAGGCCGGCGCCGATCACCACCACGCGGCTCATCGGGTCCTCCAGCACACGCTGTCGGCGACCTGGCGCAGGCCCGCGACCCCGGCGGGGTGCAGCGAGGGCTCCTCGAGTGCTGCGAGGGCGCTCGCGTGGCTGCGGCGTACCTGCTCCTCGGCCCGCTCGCGGACCCCGGCGCTCTCCATGATCTGTGCTGCCTCCTCGACGTCGCCGTCCTCGTGCTGCTGGTTCCTGATGCGGGCGACCACGTCCGCGGCGCGGCCGGTCGCCTCCTGTTCCGCCCACGCGAGCAGCACGGTGGCCTTGCCAGCGCGCAGGTCGTCGTGGGCGGGTTTGCCGGTGAGCTCGGGGTCGCCCCAGACACCGAGCAGGTCGTCGCGCAGGGCGAACGCCTCGCCGAGGTGCGCGCCGTACTCCCCCAGGGCGCCCAGCACCTCGGACCCGGCACCGGCCGCGACCGCGCCGAGCTCGAGCGGGCGCTGGATGGTGTAGCCGCCGGACTTGGCGCGGGCCACGGCCCAGGCCCGGTCCTCGGCGTTCGCGCCGCCACCGGCCGCCGCCTCAGACAGGTCGAGGACCTGCCCGCGCACGAGCTCGACGCTGGTGCGCCACCACAGGTGCCGCACCGGCTGAGCGAGCTCGGCGACGATCGCGTCGGCCTCCATGTGGGCCAGGTCGCCGACGAGCACGGCCACGGACTCGCCGTAGCGCAGCGCGTCGTCGCGACCACCGGCAGCGCGATGGCGGTCGCTGGCGGCCACGTGGGTGGCGGGACGGCCGCGGCGCGTGGTCGAGCCGTCCATCACGTCGTCCTGGGCGAGGCCGAAGGCGTGCAGCAGCTCCAGGGCCGCCCCGATGCGCACGGGCACCGTCGGGTCGGCGCCGGACTCCGTGCCGCCGGCGGCCAGCCAGCCCCAGTGGCACATGAGCGGGCGGAAACGCTTGCCGGCGCCGAGCACGAGCTCGGCGAGGATGCCGGGCAGGCCCTGCTCGCCGAGCACCGGGTCGGCGTCACCGACCAGCGGCTCGGGACCGGGCCCACGGCGCCACTCCCCCGCCAGGCGGTCCAGGCGCAGCCGGAGCAGCTCCTCGACCGCGGCGAGCGCCTCGGCGCCGGCCTGCGCGGTGTGAGGGGTGGTGGGTGCGGTCGGCTCCTCGGCCCTGGCACCGGCCCGCGCCGCGCGCGCACGACGCGTCGCCGGCGGGGCGAACATCTCGGCGGTCACCGGAGGGCTCCCGTGCTGGAGGTGGCCAGCGAGCGCAGGTCGTCGCCGGCGAGCGCGCCCAGCTGGGCGACCTGCAGGACCATCCAGGGACTCAGCAGGAACGGGGAGGCCTCCGCGGTGCGGCGTACGTCTGACCAGTCCAGCCAGGCGTGCTCGGCGACCTCGGCGGGGTCGGGCCGGGGCTCGGTGCCGACCGGGACGACGGTGAGGTGGACCGGGCAGATCTCGTTCTCCACGACTCCCGAGGCGTCGACGGCGCGGTAGCGGAAGTCGGGCAGCACGACGTCGAGCCCGCCGACCTCCAGACCGAGCTCCTCGGTGGTACGCCGACGCACGGCTGCCTGCATCGGCTCGTCGGGCTGGGGGTGGCCGCAGCAGGAGTTGGTCCAGACCCCCGGCCAGGCGGTCTTGCCGGTGGCCCGGCGCGTGAGCAGCAGCCGGCCGTCGGTGTCGACGACGTACAGCGAGAACGCCAGGTGGAGCGGGGTCTCGCGGGTGTGGACCCGAGTGCGGGGGGCCGTGCCGGTCGGGCGGCCTGCCTGGTCGAGGAGCACGACCAGGTCGGAGGGGTGTGGAGCGGCGTCCTGCGGGGTATCCCCCTGGGCGTCGACCAGGTCGGTCGATGCCGCCGCGCCGTGCGCGAGTGGGCTCATCGTGGGCTCGCTCTCTGGTCGCTACGGCTGCACGTCTGCAACGAACGTAGGCAGACGTCTCCGAGGACAGGTCACCCAACAGGGTGCCCGGCCGGTCAAGCCGCACCCGGCGACGAGCGGCGGATCGGGGCCTAGACGCTGTCCCAGCGGAAGAGCTTGGCCGACACGAGCGTGACCACGAGCGCGAACGCGGCGAGGATCCCCAGCACCGGCAGGGCGGCGGCCGGGCCCTCTCCCCGGACCATGACGTCGAGCATCCCCTCGTTGAGGTGCTTGAGCGGCATCAGGTCCGAGATGGTCTGCAACCACCGCGGCGCCCCGTCGAGGGAGAAGAAGGAACCGCTGAGGAACGCCATCGGCAGCACCATGAAGTTGGCGGCGTTGACCGCCGCCTCCGCCGTGGTGGTCAGCGCACCGGCGAGCAGGCCGAGGGCCATGAAGCACAGCGTCCCGACCAGGACCAGCGGCACGGCCATCCACCAGGAGCCGGTGAGCGACAGCCCGAAGAACGCCATGCCGACCCCGAGGAAGATCGCGGTCTGCACCAGCGCGATGCCGAGGGTGACCACGACGCGCGCGGACACGATGGTGCGCGTGCGCACCGGCGCCAGCTGGAGGCGGCGCATCAGGCCGGTCTGCCGCCATCCCTGCAGGGTCGCCGCCGCGCCGATCGCCGCGCTGGTCGCGATCGCCCAGCCGAGCAGACCGGGCGTCACGAACTGGATGACGGTCAGCGACTCGTCCTCGACCCGCTCCACCTCGAGCGCGAGGGGCACCGGCGAGCCGGCCTCCTGCGCGAGCAGGGCGACGTTGGTGCCGTCCACGAGGGCGCGCAGGGTGGCCTGCGTGACCGCGGCCTGCACCTGGTCGGTCTGCGTGTAGTGCGCCACGAGGGTGCCGCCCTCCTGGCGCAGCGCCACGTCGGCGTCACCGCTGCGCACCTGCTCCAGCGCGGTGTCGAGGTCGTCGACCCGGCGTACGTCGAAGGCGGAATCGAACGCCTCGCGGGCCTCCGGCGAGAGCGCCTCCACCAACGCGACGTCGCCGACCTGGACCAGCTCGGCGGCCGGCTGCCCGCGGTCGGAGAGCACGCCCCCGAAGAGCACCAGGAACATCAGGGGGAAGACCACCGCGAAGAACAGCGAGGCCCGGTCGCGGACGAAGCCGCGCACGATCGCCGCGGCGATGGCGGAGAAGGCCCTCATGCTCGGTAGCTCCGTCCGGTGCGCGCGAGGAAGACGTCCTCGAGGGTCCCGGTCTGCACCCGCACCCCGTCGAGGGCGCCGAGCTCCCCGAGCCGGGCCACCACGTCGGCGGGGTGCCGGGTGGTGAGCACCGTGCCGTCGGGCCCCACCTCGACCGACTCGGTGCCGGCGATGCCGCGGGCCCCGGCCTCGTCGAGCTGGCCGGGGGCCACGATGATGCGGGCGGGGGCGTCGAGGTGGCGCACCAGCTCGGCCGGCGACCCGACCTGCAGCACCCGGCCGGAGTCCATCACCGCGACCCGGTCGCAGAGGACCTCCGCCTCGTCCATGTAGTGGGTGGTCAGCACGACGGTGCGGCCGGCCTCGTTGATGCCCGCCAGCAGGTCCCAGAGGTTGCGGCGGGCCTGCGGGTCCAGGGAGGCGGTCGGCTCGTCGAGGAAGACCAGCTCGGGGTCGTGCACCAGCGCGCAGGCGATGGAGAGCCGCTGGGCCTGGCCGCCGGAGAGGTCCTCGACCCGCGCCGAGGCCTTTCCGCGAGCCCGACCCGCTCGAGCCAGTCGTCGGCGCGCGCCGGGCTGACGTCGTACAGGGCCGCGAACGTGCGGATCTGTTCGCGGGCGGTGAGCCGCTCGAAGAACGCGGAGGCCTGCAGCTGCACCCCGATGCGCGGGAGCACCGCCGCGTTGCGCGGCCACACCTGCTCGCCCAGCACCTCCACGGTCCCGGAGTCGGGGCGGCGCAGGCCCTCCACGACCTCCAACAGCGTGGTCTTGCCCGCCCCGTTGGGGCCGAGCACGCCCACGAACTCCCCGTCGGCCACGTCGAGGTCCACACCGTCGACGGCGCGCACCTCTCCGTACACCTTGGTCAGGTCCCTCACCCTGATCGCAGTCACGGGCTCACCCTAGGGGCCCACGCCGGAGTCGGTCAGAGGCGCGGGAAGGACCAGGGGCGCGCGGCCTCGAGCTGGGCGGAGAGGCTGAGCAGCGTGGTCTCGTCGTGCTGGCGCCCGACGAGCTGCACACCCAGGGGCAGGCCGTCCTCGGCCAGCCCGGCAGGCACGTTGGCGGCGGGGTTGCCGGCGACGTTCCACAGTGCGCAGTAGGCGATGGCCGGCATCGAGGCGAGCGCCGACCCGACCGTGCCCTTGCCGTCGATGACACCCACGCGCGGCGGGCGGTGCGCGGTCGTCGGGGTGAGGAGGACGTCGACCTCGTCGAAGACCCGGTTGGCCTGCCGGGAGATCTCCTCGCTCTGCCGCAGCGCCCAGTCGCGCACCTTCGGGGTCACCCACGCCCCGAGCCGGCGCGTCTGCCGCGTCCGACGCTCCAGCCGCTCGGGGTGCTCGACGGCCGCCGCCTCGTCCCGGATGCCGGCGAAGAACTGCGGCACGAAGGCCAGGGTCGGGTCCGGATAGTGCGGCTCCACCCGGCGTACGTCGTGGCCGAGCTCGGCCAGGAGCCGGGCGGTGTCCTCGACGGCGCGCACGTGCGCGCGGTCGGTGCGTACGCCGAGGGCGACCGGCTTGGTCGACCAGCCGATCCGCAGCCGCCCCGGGGCGGTGCGGACCGCCTCGGTGAACGACCCGGTGTCGCCCGCGGTGTAGAGGTCGCCCGCGACGTTGCCGCGGATCGCGTCGTAGAAGATCGCGCTGTCCAGGACCGTGCGGGTCAGCGGCCCGGCCGTGCCGAGCGCCCACCACAAGTGCGGGTGCGGCGCGGTCGAGACCCGGCCGCGCTGCGGCTTGAGGCCGAAGAGCCCGCACATCGCGCTGGGGATGCGGATCGAGCCGCCACCGTCGCCACCGAGGCCGACCGGCACCATGCCGGTCGCCACCGCCACGGCCGTCCCACCCGACGAGCCGCCGGGGGTGCGGGTGCGGTCCCACGGGTTGCGGGTCACCCCGCGCGAGGCGCCCTCGGTGTAGGGGAACGCCCCGAACTCCGGCATCGTCGTCTTGCCCACGACCACCGCCCCCGCCGCGCGCAGCCGCCGCACGACCTCTGCGTCCGCTGCCACGGGCGTGCTGTTGCCCTCGCCGCCGAAGGTCGTCACCGTTCCGGCGACGTCGACCTCCTCCTTGATGGCGACGGGTACGCCGTGGAGCGGGCCGCACGGCTCACCCGCCGCCAGGGCGTTGTCGCGGGCCTCGGCCTCGGCCAGCGCCTCGGCGCCCAGCACCACCGACATCGCGTTGAGCCCCGGGTCCAGCGCCGCGATCCGGTCCAGCGAGGCCTGCACGACCTCCACCGCGCTCACCTCCCCCGCGCTCGTGCGACGGGCGGTCTCGGCGGCGTCCAGCAGGTGCAGCTCGGTCATGGCGCGACCCTAGCCACCGGCGACTTGGGCCCACCGCCGGTCGAGCAGGTGAGCGCCAGCGAGCCGTCGACGAGACCGCGTACGCCGCCGCGCCCTGCTGCACCCCCCCCGGGTTGCTCCCGCGGTCGCCCTCGGCGGGTCGTGGCGCGTTCGCGCCGCAGCAGGCCCTGAATTTGGGTAGAGCGTGGTCGCCCTGGGTGCCGCTTGGGCTTCTTGGTTGCGGTCTGCTCGGCTCTCGCCCCCGCCTGGGGTGCTCGCTCGGGCTGGGCTTCGATCGGACGGCGAGAATGTCACGGAAAAGTGCATCTGACCTGGGAAGACACTGTTCCTCGAACGTGTGTTCGACTACACTTTCACCATGCCCACCAGCCCCCTGCTCGACGCGATCCGCGCCGCCAAGCAGCGCGAGGACGACGCAGCCCGGGAGCTGCTGATCGGGGTCGCTCAGTGGGCAGACCGCCACACCACGGGTGCGTTGATGCCGGACCTGTACGGCACCTACTCCCACCCCGACGAGGACGCCTACGACGCCGCGGAGTCCGCGTGGATGGCGCGGTTCGGGATGCCCGGTGCCGACACCATGCTCGACCTCGCCGGCGCCGGCGCACCCGAGGTGTCCGACTTCGCCGTCACCGAGCTGTCGACCGCTCTGGGTCGCACCCGTGAGTCGGGGCGGCTGCTGGTCGGTGACGCTGTCGAGGCCAAGCACCGCCTCCCCCGCGTCTGGGCCCGACTCGTCGCCGGACAGGTCACCGCGTGGCGAGTACGCCGCCTCGCCCAAGCCACGCGCGGGCTGTCCGCCGAAGCCGTGGCGTTCGTCGACGCGCAGATCGCCCACGTTGTCCACACCGCCGGCCCCATCACCGTGGACCGACTGATCCTCGAAGCCACCGCCCGCTTCGACCCCGAATCCACCGAGGTCGAGGAGTGCGACAAGAAGTCGAACCTGTTCTTCGACCTCGACCTCGCCACCCCCGCCACCTCAGTCGGTGCGGCCTCCGCCGTGTCCGCCGACGGACTCCTCGACCGCGCCGACGCCGAAGACCTCGAAGCAGCCATCCGCCCCATCGCCCACCAGCTGCTCCTCGACGGCTCCACCGACACCCTCCCCGTCCGCCGCGCCAAAGCTCTCGGCTACCTCGCCCGCGGCCAAGACCCCCTCCCCGCAAGAGACGGTGAGGCGAACCGGGACGATGAGGCGACGCAGGACGGTCGAGCAGCGAGCGCCAGCGAGCGCCGTCGAGACCCCTCGACCGACACGCCCACCGGCCCCGGCACCCGCACGATGCCCCGCCGCACCGTGGTCCTCACCGTCCACCTGAGCGACGCCGCCCTCACCGGCGCACCCCAGGTCGACCCCGCCACCGGAAAGCTCGGCCTCCACCTCGCCCGCGTCGAGAACCACAGCCAACTCCTCACCGCCGACGCCGTCCGCGAGTGGTGCGGGGTCCCCGGCACCCAGGTCATCGTCAAACCCGTCATCGACCTGGCCGACACCGTGGCGGTGGACTCCTACGAGGTCCCCGACCGCATCGCCACCCGAGTCCGGCTGAGCAGAACCACCTGCACCTTCCCCCACTGCCGCAGACCCGCCGAGACCGCCGACCTCGACCACACCATCGAGTACGTCCCACCCGACCAGGGCGGACCACCCGGGCAGACATCGACCGACAACCTCGCACCACTCTGCCGGCACGACCATCGCGCCAAGACCCACCCCTCACCAGCAGGCAGACCCTGGGCCGTCGAAGGACTCTCACCAGGCCACTGGCTCTGGACCAGCCCACTGGGCCACCGCTACCTCGTCCACCCCGACGGCACCACCCCACTCTGAGCCTCACCACCTGAGCAAGACACGCTCGCAGCCCGACCACCACCCGGTGGCCGGGCTACCAGCACGCCCCCGAGACCGCCGCATGGCTGAGCGCCGAGCAGACGAGTGTTGGCGAGTGGTCGTCGAGACCACGCGATCCGCGAGCACTCAGCTGGCGGCAACCAGGCGCGCCCACAGCACCTCTCCGGATCCTGACGACGGCCTCGGGGGACGCCCGTACTGGCGCTCGGACGGAAGAGCTTCCTCAGGCCAACGAGTCGACCCAGGCCTGGTGGAGCCCGGCGAAGCGGCCACCCCCGGCGACGTCCTGACCGGCGGCGACGAGGTCGGCCGGCGTGCCGTCCTCGACGATCCGGCCGTGCTCGAGCACCAGCACCCGGTCGGCGATCTCCACGGTGGAGAGTCGATGGGCGATGATCACGGCCGTCCGACCGGCCAGGACCGTGCGCAGCGCGCGCTGCACCAGGCGCTCGGAGGGGATGTCGAGGGACGAGGTCGCCTCGTCGAGGATCAGCACCGCAGGGTCGGCGAGGAACGCCCGCGCGAAGGCGACCAGCTGGCGCTGCCCCGCGGAGAGCCGGCCGCCGGCGTTGGCGACGACGGTGTCGTAGCCGTCGGGCATCGCGGCGATGAACTCGTGGGCACCGAGGGCCGTGGTGGCCTCGACGACCTCGGCCATCGTGGCCGAGGGCCTGCCGAAGCGGATGTTGTCGGCGATGGTGCCGGAGAAGAGGTAGTTCTCCTGGGTCACCATCACGACGTTGTCGCGCAGGTCGTCGCCGGCCAGCTCGCGCAGGTCGACCCCGTCGAGCAGCACCCGCCCGGCGGTCGGGTCGTAGAAGCGGGTGGCGAGCTTGGCGATGGTCGTCTTGCCCGCCCCCGTGGTCCCGACCAGGGCCAGGGTCTGCCCCGCGGGGATGGTGAGGTCGAGCCCGGGCAGCACCGGCCGCCCCTCGACGTAGGAGAACCGCACGTCGTCGAAGCGCACCTCGCCGGTGGCCCGACCGATCGGCCGCGGGGAGGTCGGCTCGGGCACGCCCGGCTCCTGCTCGAGCACCCCGGCGAGCTTCTCCAGCGCCGCGGAGGCGGACTGGAAGGTGTTGTAGAACTGGCTGATCTCCATCATCGGCTCGAAGAACTGCCGCAGGTAGAGCAGGAACGCCGCCAGCACGCCGACGGTGACGTCGCCCTGGTAGGCGAGGTACCCGCCGTACAGCAGCACGGCCGCGATCGTGACGTTGCCGATCAGCCGGATGCCCGGCATGAACCAGGCGACCAGCCGGAAGGCGACGAGGTTGGCGCGGCGGTACTGGTCGTTGACGTCGTCGAAGATCTCCTGGTTGCGGTCCTCGCGCCGGAACGCCTGCACCGCGCGGATGCCGCCCATCGACTCCACGAAGTGCACGATCACCAGCGCGACCTTCTCGCGGGTCACGCGGTACGACGCCGCCGAGGCCTTGCGGAACCAGTTGGTCAGCAGCGCCAGCAGCGGCAGGCACAGCAGCGCGACCAGGCCGAGCTCGAGGTCGAGGAAGAGCAGGATGCCGGCCGTGCCGACGAGCGTAAGGGCGGCCTTGACCAACCCGTCGAAGCCGGTCTCGAGCATCTCGTAGATCGCGTCGACGTCGGAGGTCTGGCGCGAGATCACGCGCCCCGAGGTGTAGGTGTCGTGGAACTGCGGGTCGAGGGCCTGGAAGTGCCGGAACACCTTGCGCCGCAGGGCGTGCAGGACGTCCTGGCCGACCTGCCCCTGCACCACCAGGAACCGGTAGCGCGCGACGGCCTGGGTCACCGTCGCCAGCAGCACCAGCCCGACCACGGTGCCGAGCGGGGTCAGGTCGCCGTCGGTGCGGATCGGCGGGATGCCGGAGTCGATGCCGACCTTGACGAGGTAGGGGATGGAGAGCCGGGCGACGTTCTCGACGACGACGACGAGCACGAGCAGCTTCAGCGTGCGGGAGTACGGCGCCAGCAGCTCGCGCAGCAACCGGCGCGAGCCTCCGCCGAGCCGGCCGGCGGTGAGCCGCTCGGCGGCTTCGTCGGCGTCGACCGCGGCCTGGCCGCGCCACCCGGGAGCCTGCCCGTCCGACGCGGCACCCTCCGACGTACCCGCCTCGGTCGCGGCGCTCATGCCGAGACCTCCTCGGGCCGCTCGGCCTCCGCCGCCAGCAGCTCGCGGTACGCCGGCACGGTGGCCAGCAGGTCGCGGTGCTGCCCCACGTGGGTGATCCGGCCTCCCTGCAGCAGCGCGACCTTGTCGGCGAGCAGCACCGTCGAGGCCCGGTGCGCCACGATGATCCCGGTCGTGTCGGCCAGCACCCGGCGCAGCGCCTCCTCCACGAGCTTCTCGGTGTGCACGTCGAGGGCCGAGAGCGTGTCGTCGAGCACCAGGACCGCGGGCCGGGTCAGCACGGCCCGGGCCAGGGCCAGCCGCTGCCGCTGGCCGCCGGACAGCGCCATGCCCTGCTCCCCGATGCGGGTCTCCAGGCCCCAGGGCAGCTCGTGGACGAACTGCGCCTGCGCGATCTGCAGGGCCTCCTCGATCTCCTCCTCGGTGGCGTCGGCGCGGCCGAGCGTGAGGTTCTCCCGCGCGCTCATCGAGAAGAGCGTCGGTTCCTCGAAGGCCGTGGCGACCAGGCTGCGCAGGTGCTCCAGCCGCAGCTCGCGCACGTCGACGCCGTCGAGGGTGACCCGCCCGCCGGTGACGTCCCACAGCCGCGGGACCAGCGAGGTGAGGACGGTCTTGCCCGAGCCGGTGGCGCCGACCACCGCGACGGTCTCCCCCGGCAGCACCTCCAGGTCCACGCCGCGCAGCACCGGCTCGTCGGGGGCGTCGGGGAAGGCGAAGTCGACCGACTCCAGCCGCAGGTGCCCGCGCGGGGCCTCGACGACCCGGGTGCCACCGACGATCGAGGGCTCGGTGTCGAAGACGTCGAGGATGCGCGCGGCGGCGGTCATCGCCTCCTGGGCCATCGCGAGGATGACGCCCAGGGACGAGACCGGCCAGACCAGGCTCAGCATCAGGGTGATGAAGGCGACCAGCTCGCCGGGGGTCAGTGCCCCGGTGCCGACGCCGTAGGCCCCGAGGGCCAGCACGATGACGACGGCGACGTTGGGGATGACCTCGAGGAAGGTCCAGAAGCGCGCGGAGAGCCGCACCTTCTCCATGCTCGTGGCGTGCAGCGTGGTCGAGGCCCGCTCGTAGCCGCGGGAGACGTGCTCGCTGCGCCCGAAGGACTTGATCACCCGGATGCCGACGGCGCCCTCCTCGGCGTGCGTGGCCAGGTCGCCCTGCTCGTCCTGGACCCGCCGGGAGATCACGACGTAGCGCTTCTCGAAGCGCATCGAGAGCCACACGATCGGCACGGAGGCGGCGGCCACGACCACACCGAGCGGCCAGTACATCGTCAGCAGCACGACCGTCGTCGCGGTCAGCTGGACGACGTTGATGAGCAGGAACAGCAGGCCGAACCCGGCGAAGCGGCGGATCGCGGCGAGGTCGGTGGTCGCGCGGGAGAGCAGCTGGCCCGAGCCCCAGCGGCCGTGGAAGGCCATCGGCAGCTGCTGCAGGCGGTCGTAGAGGTCGTGGCGCATCGTGGTCTCGAGACCCAGCACCGCCGAGGACTGCACCCACCGGCGCACCCACACCAGCACCGCCTCGGTCACGCCCAGGAGCAGCGCGAGCCCGGCCAGCGCCCACAGCCCACCGAGGTCGCGCTCGGCGACCGGACCGTCGATGATCGCGCGGATCACCAGGGGGATGCCGATCGCCAGCGCCACCGTGCCGAGGGAGGCCAGCAGCATGACGAGCAGCGACCCGGCGTACGGCCGGAGGTAGTGGCGCAGCCGCCAGAGCGAGTGCACGCCTGCCGGCGGCTCGGCGGACGGGTCCACGTCGGGGGCCGGCCCCCCGGACGCCCGAGAAGCGTTCGTTGCCATCGTCAAGCACCCTAGGTCGGGCCACCGACGGTGGTGAAACCGATAACGAACCGGTCTCGTGGCGCAGCGCTGGTCCCGACCTCAGCCGGTGGCGAGCAGCCCCCGCACCACCCGCAGCCCGACCGAGAGCCGCGCCAGGTCGGCGGCGTCGTCGGAGCAGATGTCACCGAGCGTCCCGGACGCCCGCGCCACCTGCACCTCGTCGGCCTCCTCCCACTGCCGGATCCGCGCGTCGACGGGAGCGGAGGCGTCGGTGCCGGCCAGCACCTGCCCGGTGAGCTGGAGGTGCACGGCGTGCAGGTCGTCGCGCAGCGCCGCGCGCGCCATCGTCTGCCAGCGGTCGTGCCGCGGCAGCGCGAGGATCCGCTGCACCAGCACCGGCAGGCCGAGCCGCTCGCCGAGCGCGAAGTGCACCCGCGCGACCTCGGCGGGGTCCAGCCCGTCGCGGAGCGCGGTGTCCACCACCCCGAGCACCATGTACGCCGGCGGCAGCACCGCCACGCGCGCGGCGAGGTCCTCCGGCACGCCCTGGCCCACGAGCCGGTCGCGACGCTCCTCGAAGGCCGCGAGCTCGCGCCCGCCCATCAGCTCGGGCAGCCGCGCCATCGTCTCCTGCACGGGCCCGGAGAACTGGTCCACGACCGCCTGGCTGTCCATCGGCGGGCGCCGGTTGGCCACGAACCACCGGCTCGCGCGCTCGACCAGCGTGCGCATCTCCAGCCGCATCCGGGTCTGCACCGCGGCGTCGAGCCGGTTGTCGTAGGAGCGCAGCTCCTCGCGCAGCGGCAGCGACCCGAAGACCTCGCGGGCCACGAAGTTCGCGCCGACCAGCTCGGGGGCCGTCGCGCCGGTCTCACCCTCGAGGCGGGTCAGGAACGTGATGCCCGCGCCGTTGACCAGGTCATTGACGACCTGGGTCACGATGATCTCGCGGCGCAGCGGGTGGTCGGAGATGTAGCCCGCGAACCGCTCGCGCATCGCGGTCGGGAAGTAGGCCGTGAGGTCCTGCACGAGGTAGGGGTCGTCGGGCAGGTCGGAGGCGATCAGCTCGTCGGCGAGCTCGATCTTGGTCCACGCCATGAGCACCGAGAGCTCGGGCGCGGTGAGACCCTCCCCGCGGTCGGCGCGCTGCTTGACGACCTTCGAGGTCGGCAGCCCCTCGACCTCGCGGTCCAGCACGCCGTCGGCCTCGAGCTGCCGCATCTGCTCCTCGTGCACGTGCAGCAGCGATGGCGCGTGGTCCAGGGCGTTGGAGAGCGCGAGGTTCTGCTCGTAGTTGTCGCGCAGCACCAGCGAGGCCACCTCGTCGGTCATCTCCGCGAGCAGCGTGTTGCGCTGCTTCTCGGTGAGGTCGCCGTCGTGCACGACCCGGTCGAGCAAGATCTTGATGTTGACCTCGTGGTCGGAGGTGTCCACGCCCGCGGAGTTGTCGATGAAGTCGGTGGCCATCCGGCCGCCGGCCCGCGCGTACTCGATCCGCCCGGCCTGGGTGAAACCGAGGTTGCCGCCCTCGCCGATGCAGGCCGCGCGCAGCTGCACGCCGTCGACCCGGATGGGGTCGTTGGCCTTGTCCCCCACGTCGGCGTGGGTCTCCTCCGCGCCCTTGACGTAGGTGCCGATGCCGCCGTTCCACAGCAGGTCGACCGGCGCGCAGAGGATCGCGCGCATCAGCTCGTTCGGGGTCATCTGCTCGACCCCGGCGTCGATGCCCAGGGCGCGGCGCACGTAATCGTTGAGCGGGATCGACTTGCGCGAGCGCGACCACACGCCGCCGCCCTCGCTGATCAGCGAGGCGTCGTAGTCGGCCCAGGACGAGCGCGGGAGCTCGAAGAGCCGCCTGCGCTCGGCGTACGACGTCGCGGCGTCGGGATCGGGGTCGAGGAAGATGTCGCGGTGGTCGAAGGCGGCCACGAGGCGCGTGTGCTCGGAGCACAGCATGCCGTTGCCGAAGACGTCGCCGGACATGTCGCCGATGCCGACGCAGGTGAAGTCCTCGGCCTGGCAGTCGATGCCGCGCTCGCGGAAGTGCCGCTGCACCGAGACCCACGCGCCGCGGGCGGTGATGCCCATCGCCTTGTGGTCGTAGCCCACGGAGCCGCCGGAGGCGAAGGCGTCGCCGAGCCAGAAGCCGTAGTCCTTGGCCACGCCGTTGGCGATGTCGGAGAAGGTCGCGGTGCCCTTGTCCGCGGCGACCACGAGGTAGGAGTCGTCCCCGTCGTGGCGTACGACGTCGGCCGGCGGCACCGTGCGGCCCTCGACCAGGTTGTCGGTGATGTCGAGCAGCCCGGAGATGAAGGTGCGGTAGCAGGCCACGCCCTCGGCCAGCCACGCCTCCCGGTCGCTCGGGTCGGGCAGGTTCTTGGCGTAGAAGCCGCCCTTCGCGCCCACCGGCACGATGACGGTGTTCTTGACCATCTGCGCCTTGACCAGGCCCAGCACCTCGGTGCGGAAGTCGTCGCGCCGGTCGCTCCAGCGCAGCCCTCCGCGGGCGACCGCGCCGAAGCGCAGGTGCACGCCCTCGACCCGCGGGGAGTAGACGAAGATCTCGAACTTCGGCCGCGGCGAGGGCAGGTCGGGGATCGCCGAGGGCTCGAGCTTGAGGCTGAGGTAGTCCTTGGGTCGGCCGTCGGCGCCGGTCTGGAAGTGGTTGGTGCGCAGGGTGGCGCCGATGTGGGTGAGGTAGCCGCGCAGGATGCGGTCGTGGTCGAGGGAGGCCACGTCGTCCAGTGCGGCGGCCAGCCGCTCGCGCAGCGCCGCGGTCTGCTCCTCGCGGGTCGCGTCGTCGACGGCAGGGTCGAAGCGCAGCTCGAAGCAGCGCACCAGCATCCGGGTGATGTCGACGTTGGAGGCGAGCGCCTCCTCGATGGTGTCGACGGCGAACGGCGAGGCGCCCTGGCGCATGTACTTGGCGTAGGCGCGCAGCAGCATCGCCTGCCGCCACGACAGGCCCACGCCCAGGACCAACCGGTTGAAGCCGTCGGTCTCCGCGTGCCCGTCCCAGATCGCGCGGAGCGCCTCGACGAACAGCCCGCGGGCCTCCTCGGGCAGGGCGGTGCCGTAGCGCAGCCCGAACTCGTAGACGAAGGTCGGACGCTCCAGCCCGTCGAGCTCGTAGGGCCGCTCGTCGACCACCTCCACACCCAGGCTGCTCAGCATCGGCAGCACCTCGGACAGCGAGAGCGGGCTGCCGACGCGGAAGACCTTGAGCCGGGCCTCGCCACGCCCGGCGTCCAGGTGCTGGGTCAGGGCCAGGTCGAGACCCTCCTCGCCCGCGATGCCCTCCAGCCGACCGAGGTCGACCGCCGCGGTCCGCGCGGAGAAGTCCTCCTTGTAGGCCTCGGGGAAGGACTCGGCGTACCTGCGGCCGAGGATGGCGCCGGCCTGCTCGCCGTACTCCGAGAGGACGGCGGCCAGGAAGTCGTCGCGCCACGAGCGGGAGGCGTCGGCCAGCCGGCGCTCGAGGTCGGCGGTGTCCAGCGCACGCAGCGTCCCGGTGACGGTGGGGTCGCCCTGCTCGCGCGGCAGGTGCACCACGAAGTGCACGCGCGCGGTGGTCGACTCGTTGATCCGGACGGTGAACTCCACCGACTCCCCGCCGAGGCGATCCAGCAGGATCTCGCTGAACTTCTCGCGGACCGCGGTGTTGTAGCGGTCCCTGGGCAGGTAGACCAGCACGCTGACGTAGCGCCCGTAGGTGTCGGCGCGGGTGATCGCGCGGACCGCCCGCCGCTCCCGGGCGTGCATCGCGGTCTCGGCCATCGGCGCCAGCTCGTCGATCGTGGTGTGGAACAGCTCGTCGCGCGGGTAGCCCTCGAGGGTGTCCATCAGGGCACGGCCGGCGTAGGAGCGCGGGTCGAAGCCGCTGCGCCGCAGCACCTCGCGCGCCTTCTCGCGCAGCAGCGGGATGCGCAGCAACGACTCGGCGTACGCCGAGGACGAGAAGAGACCCAGGAAGCGACGCTCACCGGTCACCTCGCCGGCCGCGTCGAACGTCTTGACCCCGATGTAGTCGAGGTACGCCGGGCGGTGCACGGTCGCGCGGGAGTTGGCCTTCGCCAGCACCAGCAGGGTCTTCTCGCGCGCCTTGGCCTTCACCGGCTCCGGGAGCCGCGCGAACGCCTCGGACTGGTCCTGGTCGAAGCGCAGGATCCCCAGCCCCGTGCCGGGCACGGCCCGCAGCACGTCGTCGCCGTCGAGCTCCTCGAGCGTGTACTCCCGGTAGCCCAGGAACGTGAAGTGGTCCTCGGCCAGCCACTCCAGCAGCTCGGCCCCCTGACGGACCTCCTCCGCGTCGAGGCTCACCGGCGCGGCGGAGCGCAGCTCGGTGACGATGTCGAGCATCCGCTGCCGCGTGCGCGGCCAGTCCTCCACGGCCTCGCGGACGTCGCCCAGGACGCGCTGCACGTTCTCGACGATCGCCGCGGCGTCCCCGTCGGCGATCCGGTCGATCTCGACGTGCATCCACGACTCGCGCAGCGTGCCGTCGCTGGGCTGCAGCGCCCCGTCGTCGACCGGCGCCACGTGCTGCAGCGCCCCGGTGATGTCCCGGCGCACGTCGAAGTGCGGGTGCACCACCACGTGCACGTCGTGCAGCTGGCGGCTCAGCTCCATCGTGAGGGAGTCGACGAGGAAGGGCATGTCGTCGGTGACGACCTCCACGACGCTGTGCCCGCCCGCCGACCAGCCCTCGTCGGCCAGCGTCGGCGTCAGCACCCGCACCCTCGCAGTGCCCTGCGGCCGCTCCTCGGCCAGCCGGTAGTGGCTGGCCAGGGCGCCGTAGACGTCCACATCGGCGCGCCCCGCGACGTCCTCGGGGGCCACGTGCCGGTAGTAGGCAGCCAGCAGCGCCCCCACCTCGTCGTGCGGCGGCCCCCCGCTCCCCCTCCCGGCCCTCGCCAGCTCCGTCGCCCTCGCGACCAGGTCCTTCAGCTCACTGTCGTGCGACGTCGTTGTCACCCTCCCGACCCTAGGACCCACCTCACCCCCCGGCCAACCGCCCTCCCCCCTCGGCGCGCCCACCCACCCGAGGGCGCCGAGCCGTCGAGATGCAGGGCCCGCGACGCCCCGAGCGCGGCCACGGCGCCCGGACGGCCGGGGCGGGGCCGACGGCGCCCCGGAGGAGGGTGGATGGGCCTGGCCCCCGCCTCGTGAGGGACGAACGAGGCGGGTGGTTCCGACGAAGGGGCGCCGTCGGCCCCGCCCCCGACGGGAGGGCGCCCTCCCCCGCGACCGGGACCACGGAGGTCCTGCATCCCGACGGCTCGGCGACCGAGGCCAACCCACCCACCTACAGGTTGCTGCGCAGCTCCCACAGCAGCGGGTAGTACTGCAGCGGCAGCCTGGACCGGAGGTACGCCGAGCCCGAGCTCCCACCCGTGCCGGACTTCGCCCCGATCATCCGCTCCACCATCACCACGTGCCGGGCCCGCCACGACGCCGCGAGCTCGTCGTGCTGCAGCAGCGCCTCCGCGAGCGCCCAGAGGACGGCGTAGGAGTCCCGGTCGTGGGCGACGGTGCGCAGCGAGGCGGCGACCTGCTCGTCGGACCCGACGGCCAGACCGGCCGAGGCGAGGGCGGCGAGGAAGGCGTCCCACAGCGTCGGCTCCGCGAGCCGCTGGGCGAGCCGGGCCTGCTCGTCGGCGGTGAGGCCGCGGAAGCGCTCGACGTACCCCGCGTCCTTGGCGCCGGAGACGAACTCCAGCTCGCGGAACTGCACCGACTGGAACCCGCTGGCGGGTGCGAGCCGCTGGCGGAACTCCAGGAAGTCCTGCGGGGTCATCGTCTCCAGCACGTCGACCTGCTGGACCAGCGTGCGCTCGATGACGTGGACCCGCTGCAGCAGGTGCTGGGCCCACCACAGCCGCCCGCCCTGTACGCCGGCGGCCATCGCGTCGCGCGCGGCCCCGACCTCGTGCAGCAGCTGCTGGAACCACAGCTCGTAGACCTGGTGGATGGTGATGAAGAGCAGCTCGTCGTGCGCGGGCGGTCCGTCCCCGCCGCCGGACTCGCAGCGCTGGGCGCCGAGCAGCGTGGGCAGCTGGAGGTAGGAGCCGTAGGTCAGCTGGGCCCCCTGCTCGCCGAAGGAGACGAAGTCCTCCCGGCCGTCCTGCTGGCCATCCTCCCGAGCCGTCCGTCCGCTCTCGCTCATGTCGGCCAACCTGTCACACACCGACCCGGCATGATGTGCGCCGTGAAGTTCCGACACGAGCTGACCTACGACGCCCCGCCCGACGAGGTCTTCGCGATGCTGGCCGACCCGGCCTTCCGCGCGAAGGTCTGCGAGGAGCAGGGCGTGGTCTCCCACGACATCGACCTGAAGCCGGCCGAGGACGGCGCGGGGTTCACGCTCGTGAGCGAGCAGGTCCAGGACACCGCCGGCCTGCCCGCGATCGCGAAGAAGATCGTCGGCGACACCACGAAGGCCGTGATCGAGGAGCAGTGGACCTCGCGCACCGGCGGGACGGTCTCCATCACGGCCCCCGGCAAGCCGACGACCGCCACCGGAACCGTCCGGCTCGAGGCGCGCGGCAGCGGCACCACCGAGGTCGTCGAGCTCGACGTCAAGGTCAAGGTGCCGGTCATCGGCGGCAAGCTCGAGGCCCTCATGGCCGACAACATCAAGGCGGGCCTGGAGGTCGAGCAGACCACCGGCACCGCGTGGCTGGGAGGACAGCGATGAGCAAGCGGCTCGTGCACGAGATGACCTACGACGCGCCCGCCGACCGGGTCATGGCGATGCTGGCGGACCCGGCGTTCCGCGAGGAGGTCTGCGACTACCAGCGGGTCCTGCGCCGCACCGTCACCGTCGAGCAGACGGCGTCGGGGATGGACGTGGTCATCGACCAGTTCCAGTCCGTCCAGGGCCTGCCGTCCTTCGCCACCAAGATCGTCGGCGACGAGGCGCACATCGTGCAGCGCGAGTCCTGGACCGGCACCCGTGCCGACATCGAGGTCACCATCCCCGGCAAACCCGGCGAGATGAAGGGCACCGCCGTCGTCGTCGAGAGCGGCGGGGTCACCACCGAGACGGTCGACCTCACCGTCAAGGTCGGCATCCCGCTGGTCGGCGGCAAGATCGAGGGCCTCATCTCGGACCTGCTGCTCAAGGCGCTCAAGGCCGAGAACAAGGTGGGCCGGGACTACCTGTCCCGATGACTCCCCCGGCCCGGGGGTCTGGACCGCTGTGACGCCGGCACGCCCTGCTCGTTGAGCAGGGCGTGCCGCTCCACCGCTGGGTCCGCCTCCTGACCGGCCTCATGGCCGTCCCGCTGCTCGCGCTCGGTCTCGACGCGGCGTACGACGCCGTCGACGGCCGCCGGTTCTGCCTGGACCACGCGGTCGCGGCCACCTCCCCCGACCTCACGGCCACGCTGTGCCACACGATCGGCATCGACGGCGGTGCCCTGCCCGAGCGGCTCGGTGACGTCGTCGGTCGCGCCGTCGACGGCGCCTGGAGCCCGGTCGAGGGCGAGCTGCGCCGCGCCTGGGCCCGACTGGGCTGATGCCGGACGGGCAGGAGCTCCAGAAGACCCGCCCGCTCGGCCTCTGCGCCGGGGTCAGTCGGTCGGCGGCTGCGGCTGCTCGGTCGGCTGCTGGGGCTGCGCCGGCAGACCAGCAGCCTCGGCCTCGGACGCCGCGGGTGCCTCGGCAGCCGCGTCCTGCCGACGACGTACGGCGACGACGACCGCGAGGACCACGAACGGCCCGAAGGCGAGCAGCAGGGTGAGGCCCTTCTCGACCGGGTGCAGGGCACCGAGGTGGAACAGCGAGAGCAGCACGGACGTCACCCGTCCATGGTGACCCACCTTCCTGCCTCGACCGCCGCGAGGGGCCCGTGAACCCGCGCACACCCACGACGCGCGACGGCCCCCGAGCACTGCTCGGGGGCCGTCGGCGTGCTGGCGTCGCGCGGAGGCGCTCAGCCCATGTAGGGGTAGCGGTAGTCCGTCGGCGGGACGAAGGTCTCCTTGATCGAGCGCGGGCTGGTCCAGCGCAGCAGGTTGACCGCCGCGCCGGCCTTGTCGTTGGTGCCCGACGCACGACCACCGCCGAAGGGCTGCTGCCCCACGACCGCGCCAGTCGGCTTGTCGTTGACGTAGAAGTTGCCGGCGGCGAAGCGCAGCGCGTCCCGGGTCCACGCGACCGCCGCACGGTCCTGGGAGATGACCGCGCCGGTGAGGGCGTACGGCGACACCGACTCCAGCTGGCGCACCACCGCCTCGTAGTCGGCGTCGTCGTAGACGTGCACCGCGAGGATCGGCCCGAAGTACTCGGTCGTGAACATCTCGTCGGCCGGGTCGTCGACGACCACGATCGTGGGCCGCACGAAGTACCCGACCGAGTCGTCGACCGTGCCGCCCGCGACGACCTCGAGGCCGTCGGTGGCGTGCGCGCGCTCGATGGCCGTCTGGTGCTTGGCGAACGCCCGGGCGTCGATGACGGCCCCCATGAAGTGGGAGAAGTCGGTCGGGTCGCCCACGGAGATCGCGTCGGTCTCGGCGACCAGGTCGTCCTTCAGCCGGGCCCAGAGCGAGCGCGGGACGTAGGCCCGGGAGGCGGCCGAGCACTTCTGGCCCTGGAACTCGAAGGCGCCGCGGATCATCGCGGTGCGCACGACGTCGACGTCGGCGGAGGGGTGGGCGACGATGAAGTCCTTGCCGCCGGTCTCCCCCACGATCCGCGGGTAGGAGCGGTAGCCGGTGATGTTCTCCCCGACCGTGCGCCACAGGTGCTGGAAGGTCGGGGTCGAGCCGGTGAAGTGGATGCCGGCCAGGTCGCGGTGCGGCAGCGCCACCTCGGAGACCGCCAGGCCGTCGCCGGGGACCATGTTGATGACGCCCGGCGGCATGCCGGCCTCGACGAGCAGCTCCATCGTCAGCGACGCCGCCAGCTGCTGGGTCGGGCTGGGCTTCCAGACCACGGTGTTGCCCATGAGCGCCGGGGCGGTGGGCAGGTTGCCGGCGATGGCGGTGAAGTTGAACGGGGTGATCGCGTAGACGAAGCCCTCGAGCGGGCGGTGGTCGGTGCGGTTCCAGATGCCCGGGCTGTTGGCGATGGGCTGGTCGGTGAGGATCTGCTTGGCGTAGTGGACGTTGAAGCGCCAGAAGTCGATGAGCTCGCACGCGGAGTCGATCTCCGCCTGGAAGGCCGTCTTGGACTGGCCCAGCACGGTCGCGGCGTTGAGCCGCTGCCGCCACGGGCCGGCCAGCAGGTCGGCGGCCTTGAGCAGGATCGCGCACCGGTCGTCGAAGGGCATGTCCCGCCAGGCCGGCGCCGCCTCGAGCGCCGCGTCGACGGCGGCCTGCGCGTCGGCGGTGGTGGCGTTGCGGGTCGTCCCGAGCACGTGGGCGTGGTCGTGCGGCTGCACGACCTGGATCTCCTCGCCGCCGCCCGGGCGCCACTGCCCGCCGACGTACGCCGGGAGGTCGCGCTGCTCGGCCTCGAGCCGGGCGATCTCGCTCTGCAGGGACTCGCGCTCCGGGGTGCCGGGTGCGTACGTCAGGTTGGGCTCGTTCGTGGGAGCCGGGGGGAAGCTGATGGCGTCCATGCCCAGCGACCCTAGCGAGCGCGCCCCGCAGGCGCGAAAGTCGCTGGGCGCGGACCTGCGGGACATCTCCCGAGCCTCGGGCCTCGGGGCCGGCGGCTCGCGCCCCGACGTCAGTGCAGCCCGTGCACCCAGCGACCCAGCTGCCGACCCCGAGCGACCGCCGACTCCCACAGCACGCCGATCGTCAGGAGGGCGGCCCCGGCGGAGGCGAGCAGCACCCAGGCCGGGACGTAGGCCAGGAAGGGACTGCCCTGCACCAGCGCCACGATCCCGAGCGTGAGCGAACCCAGCAGCACCGGCGCCCGCAGGGCACGGGCGACACCGAGGACGAGCAGGGCCATCCCCGCGAGGACGACGAGCAGCAGCCGCAGCACGTCGTCACCGGTGACCGCGACGAGCAGCGAGGGCACGACCGCCAGCGTCAGGGCGGGCGCCGAGGTCAGCATCGTGCTCGGGTGCGTGTCGGGGTAGGCGGCCCGTGCCGCCCGGTGCTGCGCGACACCCAGGGCCGCGAAGGCTGCTGCGGCGGGGAGCGTGTACAGCTCGACCTGGCCGCCTCCCAGCTCCTGGACCAGCAGTCCGTTGCCGACGGAGACCAGCGCCGCGGCGACGTACCCGGCCTCGAGCCGCCCGGGGGCGGAGGCGTACCACGCGGCGGCCGCCGCGACGACCCACCAGCCGGCCGCCTGGACCCTCCCGTCGACGCCCTCGACGAGCAGCTGCAGCAGCGGGACGAGGACGTAGCCCGCGGCCAGCAGCGCCGCGGCGTGCACCGGCTGCCAAACCGGCGGCCGGGCCGGCTGCCGGTCCGGCTGCCGGTCCGATTGCCGGTCCGGCTGCCGGTCCGATTGCCGGTCCGGCTGCCGGTCCGGGGCGCTGCGCACCGACGCGGCGCGGGCCAGGACGAGCGCCGCGACCGTCCAGGCGAGCCCGATCGGGACGGTCCACTCCCAGGTGCCGTGGACGACGCCGAGCAGCTGGGCGACGTTGCCGCCGAGGACGACGCCCGCAGCAGCAGCCGTCGGCTCTGCGGGGGCCGCACCGGTGACCGGCCGGGACGCGGAGAGCGCACGCACGAGGTGGACCGCACAGGCCGCGGCCCACAGCGCCGGGAGCGCGATCTCGAGCGCGACGGGCACCCACGGCTCCACGACGTCCCCGCGCAGGAGGTCGGCCAGGGTCCGCGCACCTCCCTCCACGGTGGACACCACGACGGCGGCCGCCCCGGGCGCGAGCAGGCCGGCGGACCACACCAGGACCGTCGGCGCGGACCGCAGGGCCAGGACGACCAGCACCACCGAGGACACGACCGACAGCGCCGCCCAGCCGAGGTCGGGCACGTCGAGCAGGACGCTCCCCGCGGCCAGCACGCCGAGGGCGGCTCCGGCCAGGCGGGAGGCGGAGGCGGCCGTGACCCGACCGGGGGCAGTGGCGGGGGCGGGCGCCGCTGGAGCGGACCCGACCGGCACCGACGTCCCGGTGAGGACCCGGACCGGCACGGTGAGCAGGACCCCGCCGAGCACCAGCAGGGCGAGGGCGGCCCCGTAGCGGTCGACCAGGCCCCGGTCGAGGTCGTAGGTCGTGGCGAGCAGCAGCAGCACGGCGCCCGCGGCGACCACCAGCGCGAGCACCAGGCCCGTCACGCTGGGGAGCCGGCCACGGCGGGCGTCCAGCACCCGGCGTACGACGGCGGCCAGGGTGACCAGTGCACCCGCGACCGCGAGCAGCCCGACGCCGCGCAGCACGTCGCCCGGGGCGGCGGCGTCCACCGCCGCGGCACCGGCGGCACCGAGCGCGAGCACGGCCGAGGGCAGGTAGACCGAGGTTGCCCCCGTCACCGACCAGACCCGCGCGCTGAGCGCGTCGTAGCCGAGCCACACCAGCGCCAGCACCGGTCCGGCGACCGCGACGAACGCGGTGAAGGTGAGCTGGTCGGCGCCGGCGAGACCGAGCGACCACGCCCCGAGGGCCATCAGCGCCGACACCCCGACCGCGATGACCGCCGCCGTGTGCGCCGCCGCGGGCAGACGGTGCGTCGAGGCCGCGCGGGAGGACACGGCGGCGCCGACCGTGACGCAGGTCAGGATGAAGGCCTGGCCCGCGATGCCGATGAGGCTCCACGCCACCAGCGCGAAGACCGAGACCGCCGAGAGCAGCAGCAGCGCACCGAAACCGAGCAGCAGCTGCTGGCCGGCGGAGCGGTGCGGGGCGACGGGGTACGCCTGCGGCGCGACGGGGTACGCCGTCGGCTGCCACGCACCCGGGTGCGCTGCGCCGCCGGGCATCCCCGGCACGGGGTGGGCGGGCACGTGCGGCACCGGCGCGGGCACACGCATCGAGGCCAGCAGCGACTCAGCCTCGCGACTGAGCACCGCGATCTGCTGGTTGACCTCCCACAGCCGCGCGGCGTCCTGGCCGACCAGCCGGATGCCGCACGCGGGGCAGGCGGGGGCGCCGGGCGGGACCGGCTCGTCGCACGCAGGGCAGGGGATGTCGCTGGCAGTCATGGGTGGATCCTCCGAGAGTGCGGCGCCTGCCGGGTAGAGCACGGGTACTCATCCCGTCCCACCCGGGCGACCGGGTGGGAGGGCTCAGCCCAGGAGGTGCGGGATCTCCTGGGTGGCGAACCACGCGAGGTCGTCGTCGGGCTCGGCGCCCTCCTCGGTGTCGACGTGGACCGCGGCGACCTCACGCATCGCGGCCACGGCCCCGATGTGCGGGACCAGCGCGACGACCACGACCCGGCGCGCGCCCCCGCTCATGGCGTGGGAGGCCTCGGCGGCCTCGAGGAGCGCGGCGTACTCCGCCTCCTCGGACTCGTCGGCGGCCTCCACGGCGCCGGCGGTCGGGACCTCGCCGTCCTCGTGGAAGCGGGCCAGCAGGTCGAAGGTCGCGGGGACGTAGGCGCGCACGGTCACGGCTTCCTCCCGCTGGTGGCGCGACCCGAGCCACCGGTCGAGCGGGTGCCCGGGGTCTTGGAGGCGGTCTTGGACGTGGCCTTCGAAGGGGTCTTGGACGTGGTCTTCGACGCGGCGGCACCCTTGCGAGCGGCGGGCTTGCGGCGACCCCGTGGGACGCGGGGCCGGCTGCCGCTGGCGGTGTCGAGCAGCTCGGCGAGCGCCTCGGTGAGGCACTGCCCCAGCACGTCGGCGTCCGGCACGGCGTCGCGGTCGGCGGTGATGCCGTAGGCCACGCCCCCGTCGTACGACGTCACGCCGATCGCCAGCAGGTGGTGCGGCGGCAGCGGCAGGACCGGGAAGGTCGCCTCCATCCGCGCGCCCGCGGCGTAGAGCGGGGACTGGGGACCGGGGACGTTGGTGACGCTGAGCTGCATCCCGCGACCCACCTCGGCCGCGGCGACCCGCGACCCGATCGCGTGGAAGGTGGCGGGCGCGAAGCCGGCGATGCCGGCGAGCCGGTTGGCGGCGACGCCGCGGCCGGTCTCCTTGTGCACCTTGAAGGAGTAGGAGACCTGGTGCAGCCGCACGACGGGGCTGGGCTCCCCGATCGGCAGGTCGACGAAGTGGGCGGCGATCTGGCTGCCCAGGGAGGTGGCCTCGAGCTCGGAGTCGATGACCGAGACCGGCACGACCGCGCGGACCCGGCGCAGCCCGCCGAGCGACTCGTGGCGGGTCATGAGCCAGCCGCGCAGGCCACCGGTGATGGTGGCGAGGATGACGTCGTTGACGGTGCCGCCGTGGACGTCGCGGATCGCGCGGTGGTCGGCGAGGTCGGTGAAGACGGAGATGACGCGGCGCTGCTGCCCGTGGGTGCCGACCAGCGGCCCCTCGCGGACCGAGCGGCGCCCGGTCAGGCCTCCCACGACGCGACCGGTCGTCTCGGCGGCGGCGTCGGCGACCCGCAGCAGGCTGGTGGCCCGGGTGCGGACGGTGTCGGCGGCCACCTGGGGGTCGCGCAGGGAGTCGCGCAGCGCGCCGACGGCCAGCGTGCCCGGCGAGGGCGGACGCCGCGGCGCCCAGACGTCGCCCCCGAGGCTCTTGGGCTCCTTACCGACGTCGAGCAGCACCTGGCCGAGGTCGACGGTGGCGACCCCGTCGACGAGCGCCTGGTGGGACTTCGACAGCATCGCGACCCGGCCGTCCGCCAGGCCCTCGACGAAGTAGACCTCCCATAGCGGCTTGGAGCGGTCGAGGGGGCGCGAGACGATCCGGGCGACCAGCTCCTGCAGCTGCTCGAGGCTGCCCGGGCGGGGCAGCGCGGAGCGGCGTACGTGGTAGCCGAGGTCGAAGTGCGGGTCGTCGACCCAGACCGGGTTCGCCAGCCGGCCCGGCACCCGCTGGATCCGCTGGCGGTAGCGCGGGACGAAGGAGATCCGGTCCTCGATCAGCTCCACGAGCCGGTCGTAGTCGAAGCCGGAGTCGCCCGGGTCGAAGATCTCGACCGTCGCGTTGTGCATGGGGGTCGACGGCGTCTCCTCGGCCAGGAAGGCGAGGTCCCGCGGCCGCAGCCGCTCGCTCATCGGTGTCCCTTTCGTCGGCCCATGGAGCGCCTGCCCGGTCAGGTCGCTCTCAGGTCTGCGTGAGATTCTGTCAGACATGTCCCGCTCCACCGTGCGTGTCCTGCCCCTCGTCGCCGGCCTCGTGCTGGCCCTCGGTGCCTGCGGCGCCGAGGACGACAGCAGCGCCGTCGACGAGCCGCCCGCCGCCGAGACCTCGGCGACCGTCGAGGCCACTCCCTCGCAGGCTCCGAGCGAGCCGGCCGGCGAGCAGACCGAGGACCCCTACGAGGGTGCGGTCGTGGTCGACATGACCTTCGAGAACGGCACCGCCTCGCCGCTGGGCGAGCGCGTGATGGCCGAGGTCGGCCAGCAGATCGTCTTCCGCGTGACCGCCGACGAGCCCGGCGAGCTGCACGCGCACACCACCGAGGAGCTGACGCTGGAGTACGGCGTCGGCGAGACCGAGCTGACGATGGTCGTCGACCAGCCGGGCGTCGTCGAGGTGGAGTCCCACGACCTCGACGCGATCCTCGTGCAGCTCCAGGTCTCCTGAGCATGACCCTGCTGCAGGCCGGGCCCAGCGCACTGTCCGGGCTCTCCTCCTACGCCACGGCGCTGGTGCCGGGCCTGCTGCCGATGCACGGCATCGGCGGCGCCAAGGACCTGCCGATCTCCCCCGAGCTGGCGATCGCCGGTGCGGTCGCGGCGCTGACGATCTCCTTCACCGTCCTGGCCTTCGCGTGGCGCCGGCCGCGCTACGACGCCGCCACGGACGGACGCCCGGCGCCCGCCTGGCTCGACTCGCTGGTCCTCTCGACCGGCTGGGCCGTGGCCATGCGCGTCCTGGGCATGGTCGTCTTCCTGTACGCCGCCTTCGCGGCCGTCTTCGGCGAGGACCTGCTGACCAACCCGTTCTTCGGGATGTTCTACGTCTGGCTGTGGGTCGGCCTGGTCTTCGCCTCGGCCCTGCTCGGTCCGGTGTGGAAGGCGATCAGCCCGGTCCGCACGATCAACCTGGCGTTCGCGAAGATCTCCGGCTCCGACCCCGACGAGGGGATCCTGCGCTACCCCACGTGGCTGGGCTACTGGCCCGCCGCGCTCGGGCTGTTCGCGTTCGTGTGGCTGGAGCTGGTCTACCCCTACTCCACCGAGCTCGGGACGGTGCGCCTGTGGTGCGCGGCGTACGTCGCGGTGATGCTGCTGGGCGGCGCGCTGTTCGGCAACGAGTTCTACGAGAAGGCCGACCCGTTCGAGGCCTACTCCACGCTCATCGGGAAGCTCTCGCCGTGGAACGTGCGCGACGGGCGACTGCTGGTGATGTCCCCGCTGGCCAACCTCAACACGATCGTCCCCGCCCCCGGGCTGGTGGCGGTCGTGGCCGTGCTCTTCGGCAGCACCGCCTTCGACTCCTTCAAGGACTCCGCGCGCTGGGTGCGCTTCGTCCAGACCAACTCCCTCATCACCGAGAACGACCTGGGCCTGGTCGCGGACAACCTGGCGCTGGTGGTCTTCTGCGTCGGCGTGGGCATCGTGCTCGCGGTCGGCTCGATGCTCACCGGGGTGCACGCGGGAGAGTCGCGCCGCGCCCTGCCGGCCGCCTTCGCCCACTCGGTGGTGCCGATCGTCCTGGGCTACATCGTGGCCCACTACCTGTCGTACTGGTTCGAGGTCGGCCAGGACACCCTGATCAAGGCCAGCGACCCGCTGACCACGGGCGCGGACTACCTCGGCACGGGTGACTGGTCGGTCAACTACTGGCTCTCCTACCACCCGACCCTGCTGGCCAACATCAAGGTGCTCGCGGTCGTGCTCGGCCACGTGGTCGGCGTCGTCGCCGCCCACGACCGGGCCGTGCGGCTGCTGCCGCCCAAGCACCACCTGACCGGCCAGCTCGGCATGCTCGTGGCGATGGTCCTCTTCACCGCCGGCGGGTTGTACCTGCTCTTCGCAGCCTGACCTGCGTCCCTCCGGTCCGGCGGGTCCGCCGAGGGGCGCCCGCGGTCGCGTCGGCTGCGTCCGCGCCGAGCACGGTGTCGGCCAGCCTGCCGACCGCCTCGGCGAGCGGCCCGTCCCCGACCTCGACCACGGAGCGCCCGGCGACCAGGGCCCGGTCGGTGGCGGCCTGGTCCTCGGGCAGGAAGGTCGTCGACGCGATCTCGGCGAAGCCGCGGACCATCTGCTCCACGTCGCCGGCCGACCACCCCAGCGAGCCCCGCATGCGGTTGACCGCCAGGTGCACGGGGCGCCCGCCGGTCTCCTCGGCGAGCTCCACCAGCCCGCGGGCCAGGCGGGACAGGCCGACCGGGTCGGCGGTGCCGACCACCACGACCTCGTCCGCCTCGGCGAGGGCCGCCAGGGTGGTGCCGTTGCGGCCCGGTCGGCCCGCGAGGTCGACCGCGGGGTCGCGCTCCAGCGGCGCCCCGGTGTCGACGACGACGTGGCCACGCTGCCGGGCCAGGCCGAGCACCTCCTCCACCACCCCGTCGCGCACCTCGGGCCACCGGTCCGCGCGCGGCAGGCCGGTGAGCAGCTCGAGGTGCTGGCCGAGGCTGCGCAGGACGGTCGGGAACCGCTCGGCCAGGACTCCCCCGGACGCCAGCCGGGCGGCGGCCAGGAGCCCGGAGACCTCGTCGAGGACACCGAGCTGCTGGGCGACCGACCCGCCCCAGGGGTCGACGTCGACCAGGACCGTGCGCCGGCGCCGGGCAGCCAGGGTGGCGGCCAGCGTCGTGGCGACCGTGCTCCGACCGGGCGCGCCGGCCGGGCCCCAGACCGCCACGACCTGGCCGGGTCCGTGGTCGCCGGGCACCGCGGCGGTCTCGACGGGATCCTCGTGGAGGACGTCGCCCCACACCTGCTCGGGGTGACCGGCCCCCTCGCGCACCGAGGTGGCGCCGGACAGTCCCTCCTCGGGCCGCGTGACCGCCTGGCCCAGGGAGTCGACCTGCTCCTCGGCGACGAGGGTCCGCACGCCGATCCGCACGGCCCGCGCCCGTGCGGCCTCGGACGGGGTGCCGCGCGGCACCACCACGACCGGGCGGACCCCGTGGCGGCGGACGAGGTCGACGGCGCCCTGGTCGAGGCCGTGCGCGTCGAGACCGACGACCGCGACGTCGGCCTGCCCCGAGGCCGAGGCGGCCAGCAGGTCGTCGACGTCCACGCACCGCTTGAGCACGACCACGCCGCTGCGGGACCCGAGCACCTCCAGCGCCCGGGCCTCCCAGGCGGCCCCGCCGCCGGCGACCAGGACGACGGTGACGCTCATCCGCGGGCCGCGACCGACACGAGGGGGTCGCTGAGGCTGCCGAGCAGCCCGTAGAAGCGGCTCGCGTCCTCCTCGGGGACCGCCAGCACCAGCCGGCGCAGCCCGCTGGCGGCGTACCCCTCGTCGGCGAGGGTGGCGTCGAGCACCGCGACGTCCTCGAGGACCGGCTCCCCGGAGTCGTACCCGCGGTCGGAGCCGCCGCGGGCCACGAGGTAGACGTTGACCCGGGTGCCGGAGGAGACCGCGCCGGCCAGCTGCTCGGGCTCGACGGCGATCGGCAGCTGCAGCAGCCCGGTGTCCTCCGCGTCGCCCAGGGCCGCGGTCGGGACCAGCTCGCCGGCCCCGACGCCACGGGTGAGGGTCGCGTCGGCGGGCAGCTCCTCATCCGTCGGGAGGTACGCCGCCAGGTCGGCCTCGTCGGCGAACCGGACCCGCACCGCGACGAGGTCGTCGGCGGCGAGCGTGGCGCCCGGCGCGAGCTCCTCGGCGGCCGCCCACACGGTGACCGTGTCGTCGGCCGCCCCGACCACGCGCGCACCGAGCAGCACCGACCCGGCCACCACGACGACACCCACCCACAGGCGGGGGTCGCGCCAGCCCGGCGAGCGGCTGCGGGTCGCGGCGGGCGGTGTCAGCGGGCGGGGCGGCGCCCCTGACCCAGCGCTGTGGGAGGTCCCGAGATCGATGGCCACGGCGCGCATCCTTCCCCGTTCCCCGCCCCGCCTCACCTGCCTCTCCACAGGCTCACCGGGGCTGCGCCGCGACGCCCGTCCGAGGTGACACCATGGGGCCATGGCCGCCACGCCCCGCTTCCTCACCCTCGCCGACGTGGCCGAGGTGCTCAACACCAGCAGCGCGCAGGTCTACGCCCTGGTGCGGCGCGGCGAGCTGCCGGCGATCAAGATCGGCGGGCGCGGCCAGTGGCGGGTCGAGGCGGCCCGGCTGGAGGAGTTCATCGAGCAGATGTACGCCCAGACCCGGACCTTCGTCGACGAGCACCCCTACGAGGACGCCGACCGGGAGCAGCCGGTCGCGGACTGAGCGCTGCCCGCCGCCTCGTCGCCCGGCACCGGCCGGGGATCGACGTCGGTCGGGTGGGGTCGAGGCCCGGGGTTGAGGCCCGGGTCGAGGCCCGAGCCGAGGCCCGAGTCGAGGCCCCCTGACGCGCTGGGCCGCGTCACCAGGCCTCGACCCACACCTCGACCCAGGCCGGCCCGCGGCCCAGGGAGCTTCAGCCCACCTGGCCGCGCAGCTCGATGCTGACGACCCGCTCCTGGCCGTCCCGGCGGACGGTGAAGTCGACCCGCTCCCCCGGCTGGTAGGTGCGGATGGCGACGATGAGCGCGATGCCGTCGGTGACCCGCACGCCCTCGACCTCGGTGACCACGTCGCCGTCCTGGAGGCCGGCCTCCTCGGCGGCGCTGCCGGCGGTGACCTCCTGGATCTCCGCCCCGTCGCCGTCGCCGTTCCCGGTGCGGACCTGGGCGCCGATGACGGGGTACTGGGCCTTGCCCGTGCGCAGGATCTGGTCGGCGGTGATGCGGACCTGCTCGACCGGGATCGCGAACCCGACGCCGATGTTGCCGGCATCGCGGCCGAAGCCGCCCGTGGTGGCGATGGCGGAGTTGACCCCCACGACCTCGCCCAGCAGGTTGACCAGCGGGCCACCGGAGTTGCCGGGGTTGATCGCGGCATCGGTCTGGACCGCGTTGATGTAGGAGGTCGACTCGGGGTCACCGGTGGTGACCGGGCGGTCGAGCGCGGAGACGATGCCCGCTGTCACCGTGGAGGACAGGCCCAGCGGGGAGCCGATGGCCACGACGGTCTCGCCGACGCGCAGCCGGGTCGAGGCGCCGAGCGCGCTCGGCTCGAACTCCCCGGCCATCTCGGGGGCGATGAGCACCGCGAGGTCGTAGACGGCGCTGCGCCCCACGACCTCGGCGTCGTAGCGGTTGCCCTCCTGGTCGACGACCTGGATGCGGCCGCCGTCCTCGTCGGCGTCGGCGACGACGTGGCTGTTGGTGACGACGTGGCCCTGGCGGTCGAGCACGAAGCCGGACCCGGTGGCCCCCGACTCGTCACCGCCGAACTCGGCGATGATCTGGACGGTGCTGGGCAGCAGCGCGTCGGCGACGTTGGCGATCGTGCCGTCCGCGGCCGTGAGCGGCGCGTCCTCGCGGGTCTCCACGCCGTCGAGGCCGGTGCTGACCAGCCCAGGCTCCTCGGAGGCCTCGTCGAGGATCCGGAAGCCGGCGGCGCCGACGACCCCGCCGATGACGCCGACGACGAGCGCGAGCATCGCGACCACGGGCCACACCCAGCCGCCCACGCGGGCGGTCGGGACGTCGCTGCGCGCGGCGTGGGCGCCGGGCTGGGAGTGCTGCTGCGGGTACGGCTGGGGCTGCTGGCCGTAGGGCTGGCCCCAGGGGCCCGGGGCCTGGGCGGGTACGCCGGGGAGCGGCTGGGTCCGCGACGTCCAGTCCGCCGGCGGCTGCGAGCCCTGGGCCTGCGCAGCCTGGGCCTGCGCAGTCTGGACCTGCTCGGTCCGGGGCTGCTGGGCGGTCGGCTGCCCACCCCGCGTCGGCGGGGTCTGCTGCGGTGCTGGCTGCTCGGCCCGCGCCTGGGGCGCCCGCTCCGGCTGCTGCTCGGGGGGCTGCGACGGCTCGGTCCGGTCCTGCTCGCTCACTGCCCCATCATCCCCGACCGGCCAACCACCCCGCGGTGGGGTGCCGCGACCGCGGCGTCGGGCGCGAGGGTGGACCCGGACCCGGCTCCACCAGCGGTGAGCGCCGGGTCGGCGGCGTACGTCGTCAGGGCCGGATGCCGCGGCCGACCGGCAGCAGGACCGAGCTGCCCTCCCCCGGCTGCGGGGTGACCCGGTCGAGGTCGGCCACCGGGGCGCGGCGGTCGACCGTGGGTGCGTCGGCCGGCGCGGTGCCCAGGGCGAGCACGCCGAGGACGGCCATCCCGGCGGCGCCGCCGACGCCGGCGAGGACCGCCGTGCGTCGCGGGCGAGGGGCCGTGGCGGAGCCCGCCGAGCCGGTCCGCACGACCGGCGGCAGGCCCGGCACCGGTCCGTACGGCGTCGCGCCGTCGGCGGGGGTGCGGGCGGGAGGCATCGAGCAGGCGCCGAGGAGCGCGCCCTTGAGGTGGTCGGGGGCGCGGGTGCCCTCACGGGCAGCGAGCCCGGAGAGCCGGGTCTTGACCCAGCCCTCGCGCTCGACGAGGTCGCGGCACAGGTGGCAGCCGTGGACGTGCGCCCACAGCCGCTCGGCCTCCGCGGGCGGCAGCTGTCCGTCGAGCAGGGCGCTGGCGCGGGCGCCGAGGTGACCGATCACGGGTGGGTGACCTCCTGGGGCATCGCGGGCCCGGCGTACCGCTCGCGGCCGTCGGTGGGCGCGCGGTGCGCCAGCGCCTGGCGCAGCATCGCGCGGCCGCGGCTGATCCGGGAGCGGACGGTGCCGAGCTTGGTGTCGAGGATGGTGGCGATCTCCTCGTAGGACAGTCCCTCGACGTCGCACAGGACGACCGCGGCGCGGAAGTCCGGCGGGAGGGTGGCCAGCGCGGCCTCGACGTCGTCGTCGAAGTGCTGGTCGGTGTAGGCGACCTCGGGTGCGGGTGCGGCGCTGGTGAGCCGGTCGGCACGCTCGTCGGAGAGGGCGTCGAAGCGGATCCGCTGCTTGCGGCGCGCCTGGTCGAGGAAGAGGTTGGTGGTGATGCGGTGCAGCCAGCCCTCGAAGGTGCCGGGCGTGTAGGAGTCCAGCGAGCGGAAGACCCGCACGAAGACCTCCTGGGTCAGGTCCTCGGCGTCGTGGCGGTCACCGGTGAGGCGGTAGGCCAGGCGGTAGACGCGGTCGGAGTGCTGCTCGACGATCCGCTCCCACGACAGGTCCTGGCCCGTCGCGCCGGTGTTGTCGTCCACCTGGGTCCCCCTCGACCAGTACCTGCCCCGCACTCTGGCTCCTCACGGTAGGGACTGCTGCTGAGAGGAGGCTGTGAGTACTCCTCGGGCTGTCTGTGGGTCCAACGGACGAGGGGGCGGCGGTGTTCCCGCCTCGCGGCCCCGCCCGCGGTCCGCTTCCGGGGCCCGCGCCCGGCGGCGTACGACGCTCGCGCCTGCGGCCGGGTGGGCCGGCCCCGCGGTAGGTTGACGCCCGACCACCCGCCTGAGGAGGCCGTCATCACCACCCCGATCAACGCCACCAGCTGGACCTACAGCGAGGAGTTCGTGGCCGAGGACGACGTCCTGGCCGCGGCCCGTGCGCGCGCCGAGGAGGTCGGCGTGGTGCCGATCAGCCCCGGCGGCGGCGCTGCCCTGCGCTTCCTGGCATCGGTGCTCGACGCCCGTGCGGTCGTCGAGATCGGCACCGGCACCGGCGTCTCGGGCCTGTGGCTGCTGCGGGGCATGCGCGCCGACGGCGTGCTCACCACCGTCGACATCGAGGCCGAGCACCAGCGCCTGGCGCGCGAGGGGTACGCCGAGGCCGGGATCGCCACCCAGCGGGCCCGGACCATCGCCGGCGCCGCGCTCGACGTGCTGCCGCGGCTGACCGACGGCCACTACGACCTGGTCTTCTGCGACGGCGACAAGCGCGAGTACGCCGCCTACCTCGCCGAGGCCTGGCGGCTGCTGCGCCCCGGCGGCGTCGTGGTCTTCGACAACGCGCTGTGGCACGACCGCGTCGCCGACCCCAGCCAGCGCGACGAGGAGACCGTCGCCATCCGCGAGCTCGGCCGCACCGTCGCCGAGCACGACGGCCTGCTCAGCGTGCTGCTGCCCGTCGGCGACGGCCTGCTCGCCGCCAAGAAGGTCTGGACGCCCGAGAGCGACTGAGGCTCGGGGCCGGGCTGGTCGTCCCACCTGTCACAAAGGTGCCGCGGCGGGGGTACTCCGAATCATTTCTGATGCCGAGCGCCAGCTCAGGATCAGAAATGATTCGGACTACCCCCGGCTCAGCGCTCCCCACGAGCCGTCGGCGCGAACCCGTCCCAGCCCTCGGCGGTGGCGACGTGCTCCCAGGCCTCGACGAGCACCGGCGGGGCGCCGACGATCCGGGTGCCCGGGGCCTCGGCGACCCCGGCCAGGAACTCCTCCTCGAAGGCGGCCCGGGCCTCTGGGCTCGTGAAGAGGTAGGTGCCCTCGAACCACTCGCCACGGCGCATCCGCCACACCTTGAACCGCAGCCCGTCCATGCCGGTGAACCGGGCGTGCGAGGTGGACTCGACGTAGGCGGCGAGCTCGTCGGCGACCCGGTCGGGTACGCCGGAGAGCGACCAGCGCACCGACAGCCCGTGCACGGCGCTACCCCTGGTGGCCCGCGCCGACGCCGGCGAGCGGGTCCTCGGACCCGAGCCAGGTCAGCAGGGCGCGGGCGCCGAAGCCGGACGGGCCGGTGCTCCACTCGAAGCTCTCCGAGGGCGAGTCCCCCACGGAGGCGATGTCGAGGTGGGCCCAGGGGACGTCGCCGGTGAAGTGCTGCAGGAAGAGCGCTGCGGTGATGGCGCCCGGGCCCCCTCCGGCGTTGTCGGCGTCGGCGACCTTCGAGGCGATTCTCTCCTCGTAGACCGAGGCCAGCGGGAAGCGCCACAGCGGCTCGCCGCTGGCGGTGCCGGCGGCGGCGATCGCGGTGGCCAGGCCCTCGTCGTCGGCGAAGAAGCCGCCGGTGCGCTGGCCGAGCGCCACCTTGATGGCGCCGGTCAACGTCGCGACGTCGACGAGCGCGGCCGGGCCGAGCTCGGCGACGGCGTACGCGAGGGCGTCGGCCATGACCAGGCGGCCCTCGGCGTCGGTGTTGGTGACCTCGGTGGTGCGGCCGCCGAAGTGGCGGATGACGTCGCCGGGGCGCATGGCGCGGCCGGAGACGGAGTTCTCGGCGCAGGCGAGCAGGCCGACGACCTTGACCGGGCAGCCGACCGACTCGAGCGCGGCCATCGTCGCGAGCACCACGCCGGCGCCCGTCATGTCGCGCTTCATCGTCGACATCGCCTCGCCGGGCTTGATCGACAGACCGCCGGTGTCGAAGGTGATGCCCTTGCCGACCAGCACGATCGTGGGGGTCCGGCGCGAGGACCTCCTCGGCGTGTAGTCGAGGCGGACCAGGCGCGGCGGGTTCACCGAGCCCTGGCCGACGCCGAGGATGCCGCCGAAGCCGCCGGCGGCCAGCTGCTGCTCGTCCCAGACCTGGTACTTCAGGCCGGCCCGGTCGGCGACCTCGCGGGCCTGCTCGGCGAGCCAGACGGGGTTCTTGAGGTTGGACGGGACGGTCGCCAGCAGCCGCGCCTGCCAGCCGGCACCACCGAGCGCGAGCCCTCGCGAGAGGGCAGCCTGCCGCTCCGGGCCGCAGCCGGCGAGGACGACCTGGCTGACCGGCACCGTCTCCGGCCGCTCCTGGGAGCGCCAGGAGAAGGAGAAGGAGCCCAGCACCACCCCGACGACGAAGGCCTCGAGCCCGGCGTCGTCGGTGATCGCGGCGATCGAGGTCGCCACGGACGCGCGCCCCTTGGTGGCCCGCGCCAGGGTCGCCCCGGCGCGCCGAAGCGCGTCGGTGCCCTGGTCGCCGACACCGACGAGTAGCACCCAGCGCAGGTCGCCGTCGTCCGGCGAGCCCAGCGGGACCGGCAGCCGCACGACCTCCCCGACCTTGCCGGTGGCCTTCTCGGCCTCCAGCAGGGCCAGCAGGTCGACGCCGAGCTGCTCGGCGAGCTCCTCGGCGCCCGGTCCGAGGACCGGCCCGTCACCCTCCTCGGGACCCGCAGGCAGCACGGGCAGGGCGACGACCTCCACACCGCGTACGGCGTGGGGCCCGACGTCGCTGAGCGCGATCTCCGGCGGGGTGACCTGGGTGGGCAGTGCGGGTGCCGAGGGCTCCATCAAGCGGCGATCAGCCGACGACGGCCTTGAGGGCGTCGCCCAGGGCGCCGGCCTCCTCGGCGTTCAGCTCGACGACGAGACGTCCGCCGCCCTCGAGGGGGACCCGCATGACGATGCCGCGCCCTTCCTTGGTGACCTCCAGCGGACCGTCGCCCGTCCGCGGCTTCATCGCCGCCATCGCGCACCTCTTCCTCGTCGTCTTGCCCGAACGGCACAGGACGCGTGGCTCCGAGCGAGCCCGGACCACGCGTGGAGGACCAGTATCCCCCACCGGGAGGGTGATCGGCAGCACAGGGTCCCCCTCGGTGGACACCACCGCCCGCAGGGCATGCGGCAGACTCCCCTGCATGACCAGCCCGCTGACCTCC
This sequence comes from Nocardioides ginkgobilobae, assembly GCF_054781275.1. Taxonomy (NCBI): domain Bacteria; kingdom Bacillati; phylum Actinomycetota; class Actinomycetes; order Propionibacteriales; family Nocardioidaceae; genus Nocardioides; species Nocardioides ginkgobilobae. The sequence goes on from NZ_BAAGUS010000001.1 coordinate 181,482, forward strand.
GGCCCCGTCCTGCTCGACCTCGCCGACGGCGTCGCCACCATCACGCTCAACCGCCCCGAGGCCATGAACAGCCTCGACATCGCGACCAAGGAGATCCTCGTCGAGGTGACCCGCACCGTCGCGGAGGACCCCGAGGTGCGCTGCGTCGTGCTGACCGGCACCGGGCGCGCCTTCTGCACCGGCCAGGACCTCAAGGAGCACATCGGGCTGCTGGAGACCGGCGGCAGCGACCAGCTCTTCACCACCGTCGAGAAGCACTACAACCCGATCGTCGCCACGCTCATGGAGATGGACAAGCCCGTCATCGCGGCGGTCAACGGCGTGGCCGCCGGTGCGGGCGCCAGCCTGGCCATGGCGTGCGACATGCGCATCGTCGCCGAGGGCGCGGGCTTCAACCTCGCGTTCTCCAACGTCGCGCTCTCCTGCGACACCGGCGCCAGCATCAACCTGCAGATCCTGGTGGGCCGGGCCAAGGCGCTGGAGCTGCTGTACTTCCCGCGCACCGTGCCCGCCGCCGAGGCGCTCGAGCTGGGCCTGGCCACGCGCGTGGTGCCCGCCGAGGCGCTGGCCTCCGAGGCCGGCGAGCTGGCCCGGCGCCTGGCCGCCGGTCCGACGCGCGCGTACGGCGCCATGCGGCGCTCGGTCTCGTACGCCGCCGGGCACAGCGTCGCGGACTCCTTGGAGCTCGAGCGGCAGATGATGAACGCCACCGGCGCGACCGAGGACCACGCCGCGGCCGTCGCGGCGTTCGTGGCCAAGCAGAAGCCGGAGTTCCACGGGCGCTGAGCCGCCGGCGGGGCGCGGGCGGGCGGCGGGGTCCGTCGGCTACCCGACAGACCCGGGACCTCCACGACGGACCTTCGTCGTCGGACGTCCGGGTACGTCGGGTGGCCGACGAACCCGGAACGCCTGCCCGGGGCTCAGCCGCCCGGCGTCGGCCCGCCGGTCGCCGTCGGCTCAGCCGTGGGCGTCGGGTCCTCGGTCGGCTCGGGCTCCTCGGTGGGCTCGGGCATCGGCCCCCACTCGTAGGCACCCTCCTCGACCCCGACCGCCCGCAGGATGCGGGGGGCGAGCACGTCGCGGAGGTACGCCTCCCCGGGCGCCGGTCCGAGCTCCACGGTGAGGGCGGACCCGGCGTACCGGTCGTTGAACCAGCCGGTCATCGTGCCGTGGCAGACACCGCCGCAGTCGAAGGTCTTGCGCGGCAGCCGCAGGATCCGCGCGACCCGTTCGGCGAAGGCGCGGTCCTTGGTGTCGGTGTCCACGCCGTGCAGCGGCTGGTGGAAGCTCAGGATGCGGTCGGGCCGCACCCGTGCGAGGAAGCGCATCACCGCGCGGGTCTCGGGCTCGGAGGCCGGGCGGGGGCCGGACTCGTAGTTGCCGTCCAGCGGGGCCCAGCGGTAGGGGAAGTTGCGGTTGAGGTCGACCCCGCGGGCGTTGCGACGCGTGCCGGCGGCGATGCCGTCGGGGTTGTAGGTCGGGATGACCCAGAGCTCCGCCCCGATGACCGGCCGGCCCTCCAGGATCGACCACAGCGCCGGGCGGGTGCGCTGCTCGTTGCCGTGCATGGCCCCGATGAGCACGATCGTGGGTACGCCGTTGTCGGCCGGCTCCCCGAGGCGGTGCGCCAGGATCGGGCGGCCGCGCACCGACTCGCCGATCTCCAGCGTCTGCACGACCGCGTCGCGCTCGGCGCGGGCTGCGGCGCTGGCAGCAGGGACCTGCGTCGCGACCGAGACCTGCTGGGACCCCAGCGCGAGGACGGGCGCCGCGAGCGCGGCGACGAGGACGGCGAGCCCGACCCGGCTCCGAGCACCGGCGCGGGACCGCGGCATCAGACCGCTGCGGTCCAGTAGGCCCAGGTGAAGACCGCGACGCCGACGACCATCCCGAGGTGTGCGAGCAGCGACAGGCCCGGGCCGCTCGACCAGGAATCCTCCGGGACCTCGACGGCGTGCCGGCCCTTCGAGGGCAGCCAGCGCACGAGGATCATCAGGCCGGCGATGGCCGTCGCCCACCACAGGCCGAGCGCGACGATGCCGACGAGCGGGTCACCGGGCACGGAGTCCTCGGGGCCGATGAGGAAGACCAGCCACACGAGCACCGCGAGCGAGCCGAGGACCGTGTGCGCCAGCAGCCAGGTCGGTCCAACGTCGACGCGCCGGGCCCCGCCCTCCTCCGAGCGACCCAGCCGCAGGCGGGTCAGGGCGACGACGACGGCGCCCAGGAACGTGAGGACGTAGACGACGACGCTGACCGACACGCGGGTGAGTGTGCCTCACTCGGTGTGTCGGGCGCCACGACCGTCCTGCTCCTCGGCGAGCCGCGCCAGCAGGGCGTCGACCTCGCTCATGCGGTAGCCGCGGAAGGCGATCGAGAACCGGACCCGGCGCAGGTCCTCGCTGGTCAGCGGTCGGTCGGCCGGCACGAGGGCGTCGGGGCGGTCGTCGTACTCCTCGGCGAGCGGGGCCCCCTTGCCCGCGGCGACGACGGCGATCGCACCCAGCAGCAGCACGACCAGGATCGCGAAGAACCACATCATCGGCGCTGGTCCTCCTCTCGCGCGGCGACCATGATCCGCACCGCCTCGTCCACGTCGTCGGTCAGGACCATCATGTCGAGGTCGGCCGCCGAGATCTTGCCGGAGGCCAGCTGCGTGTCGCGCATCCAGTCCACGAGGCCGCGCCAGTAGTCGGTGCCGACGAGCACGATGGGGAACTCGGTGACCTTGCGCGTCTGCACCAGGGTCAGCGCCTCGAACAGCTCGTCGAGAGTCCCCAGTCCGCCGGGCAGCACCACGAACCCCTGGGCGTACTTGACGAACATCGTCTTGCGGACGAAGAAGTAGCGGAAGTTGATGCCGAGGTCGACCCAGTCGTTGAGGCCGTCCTCGAAGGGCAGCTCGATGCCGAGCCCGACGCTGACGCCGCCGGCCCGCGACGCGCCCCGGTTGGCCGCCTCCATGGCGCCCGGCCCGCCGCCGGTCACGACCGCGAAGTCGGCCTCGACCAGCTTGCGGCCCAGCTCCTCGGCCTGGGCGTACGACGGCTCGTCGGGCTTCGTGCGGGCGGACCCGAACACGGCGACCGCCGCGCCGAGCTCGGCCAGCTGGCCGAAGCCCTCGACGAACTCCGACTGGATCCGCATCACGCGCCAGGGGTCGGTGTGGACCCAGTCGTGCGGGCCGCGGGAGTCCAGCAGCCGCTGGTCGGTCGTGGTGCTGGGGACCTGGCTGCGGCGGAACCGCACCGGCCCCTCGTAGCGGCTGCGCGCGGACGCGCCCTGGTCGGGCTGCTGCCCGGTGCCGTGGTCAGGTCCGTGGTCAGCGTCCATCGGTCAGCCACCTCCTCAGCGTCGTCGCGCAGGTCTCGATGTCGGAGACCTTCACGTGCTCGTCCTGCTTGTGGGCGAAGAGCGGGTCGCCCGGGCCGTAGTTGACCGCCGGCACGCCGAGCCCGGTGAACCGGGCGACGTCGGTCCAGCCGAACTTCGGTGCCACCTGCCCGCCGACGGCCTCGACGAACGCCGCGGCAGCCGGCCGGTCCAGCCCCGGGAGCGCTCCCGGTGCGAGGTCGGTCAGCGTGACGTCGTACGGCGCGAAGAACTCGGTGACGAAGGCGACCGCCTCGTCGGTGGAGCGGTCGGGCGCGAAGCGGAAGTTGACCTCCACGACGCACTCGTCGGGCACGACGTTGCCGGCGACGCCGCCGTGGATGCGCACGGCGTTGAGGCCCTCGTGGTACTCCAGGCCGTCGATGACCGGGCGCCGGGCCTCGTAGGCCTGCAGCCGCGCGAGCACGTCGGCGGCGCCGTGGATCGCGTTGACGCCCTTCCAGGAGCGGGCGGAGTGCGCGCGCTCGCCGTGGGTGCGGACCTCGACCCGCAGGGTGCCCTGGCAGCCGGCCTCGACGCCGGCGTTGGAGGGCTCCATGAGGATCGCGAAGTCGGCGGCGAGCAGCTCGGGCTCGCGCTCGGCGAGGTGCTTGAGCCCGTTGTAGCGCTCCTCGACCTCCTCGGCCTCGTAGAGCACGTAGGTCACGTCGCGCACCGGCTCGGTCACGGTCGCTGCGAGGTGCAGCAGGACGGCGTCCCCGCCCTTCATGTCGCAGGTGCCGAGCCCGTGGAGGATGCCGGCCTCCTCGTCCAGGCGGCTGGGGAGGTTGTCGTTGAGCGGGACGGTGTCGAGGTGGCCGGCGATGACGACGCGCTCGCCGCGACCCAGGTCGGTGCGCGCGACGATCGTGTGGCCGCGCCGGGTCACCTCGAGGTGTGCGTGGGTGCGCAGGGCCGCTTCGACCGCGTCGGCGATACGGCCCTCGTCGTGGCTGACGGACTCGATGTCGACCAGGTGCCGGGTGAGCGTGACCGGGTCGGTCGTCAGGTCCAGGGTCGGACCGGTGGGCAGGTCGAGCGAGGTCATGGGGCGAGTCAACCAGCCGTCGCCGACGCGGGGGTGAACTGGACACCTGTCCGGATCACGGGTGCCACCCCCTTCCCCTGGAACTGGAACAGGTTCTAGTGTCCGTCCCATGCGCAACGGACTCGTCCTGTTCACCTCCGACCGCGGCATCCGGCCCGCCGACCTCGCGGTCGCCGCGGAGGAGCGCGGGTTCGACACCTTCTACGTGCCCGAGCACACCCACATCCCGGTCAAGCGGACGGCGGCCCACCCGGGTACCAAGGACGAGACGCTCCCCGACGACCGCTACCTGCGCACCCTCGACCCGTGGGTCTCGCTGGCCACGGTCGCCGCGCGGACCTCGCGGATCAAGCTGTCCACCGCGGTCGCCCTGCCGGTCGAGTCCGACCCGATCACCCTCGCCAAGACCATCGCCACCCTCGACCACCTCTCCGACGGCCGGGTCGAGATCGGCGCGGGCTTCGGCTGGAACACCGACGAGCTCACCGACCACCACGTGCCGCCGGAGAAGCGCCGCACGGTGCTGCGGGAGTACGTCGAGGCGATGCGCGCGCTGTGGACGCAGGAGGAGGCGTCGTACGACGGGGAGTTCGTGAAGTTCGGCCCGTCGTGGGCCTACCCCAAGCCCTCCCACCACATCCCGCTCATCATCGGCGCCGGCGGCGGCCCCAAGACCTTCAGGTGGATCTCCGAGAACGCCGACGGCTGGATGACCACCCCGACCCAGCAGGACATCTCGGGCCAGATCGAGAACCTCAAGGCCGCGTGGGCCGAGGCCGGGCGCGAGGGCCTGCCGGACATCCGCGTCCTCATCGCGTTCAAGCCGAACCCCGACGACCTCATGCGGTGGGCCGAGCAGGGCGTCTCCGAGCTGATCTGGGGCGTCCCCGACAAGGCCCCCGACGAGGTCATCGCCTCGCTGGACCGGATGGCGGACCGGCTCGGGCTGCAGCCCCCAGCGCTCATCGGCTGACCCGGCGCGCTGGCAGTCGTGTCCGTCAGCGCGCGCCCGGCCGCACGCTCAGGGACACCACCGTTCTCGAGCATCATGATGCTTCTGCTCCGCACTACGATGTCCACATGCGCACGACCGTCAACATCGACGACCACCTGCTCGAGCAGGCGCGGCAGGTCGCCCTCACCACCCGTCGCTCGTTGGGTGACGTCGTCGACGACGCCCTGCGTCTGTTGTTGAACGCACCGGCTCAGGAGCAGGAGCGGGTCGACCTGCCGACGTACGGCGGTTCGGGCCTGCTCCCCGGCGTCGACCTCGAGGACAAGGCCGCCCTGGCCGCGCTCCTGGACGAGGAGCGCGACGCCCGTGCTGCTGGCTGACGTCAATGCGTTCATCTACGCCCACCGGCCGGAGAGCCCTCGGCACGACGAGCACCGGGCGTGGCTCGAGGACGCGCTCCAGGCTCATGAGCCTTTCGGTGTGAGCGAGCTGGCGCTGTCGGCCTTCGTCAGGATCGTCACCCACCACCGGATCTACCGCGAGCCGACACCGACCGAGACCGCGCTCGCCTTCTGCTCGGCCGTCCTGGACTCACCGTCGGCGGTGCGCGTGCGACCGGGCGCGCGCCACTGGTCGATCTTCGAGGACCTGTGCCGGGGCTCTGCAGCACGAGGGAACCTCGTCCCCGACGCCTACCTCGCGGCGCTGGCCATCGAGCACGGCGCGACGTGGGTCAGCACCGACCGCGGATTCGCCCGCTTCCCCGGGCTGAGGTGGCGCACCCCGCTCGGGGACTGATCCGGTCAGGGAGCCTCGAGCTCGACCGGCTCACCCCAGGCGGAGTAGTCGAGCCGGGCGGTGCCGGTGCCCTCGATGCCGTTGAGGGGGTCGGCGTACCTCGCCTCGAGCCGCAGCGGCAGGCCGTCGGCACCGACCCACAGGGTGACCGGGAGACGCTCGGGCAGGCCCACCCACGGCACCGAAGCGAACGCGTCGAGGCCCGGGGACGGGAGGTCGGGGATGACGACGCGGAGCCGGTACGCCGCCGCGGCATCGTCGACCTCGTCGACCAGGTCGGGAGCGGTCTCGATCGCGATGGCACCCCCGACGAGCGTCTCGAGCTCCGACGCGGGGTCGGTACGCAGGGTGCGGGCCGCGAGCGCCTCATCGCTCGAGGACGGTTCCGGAACCGGCCGGAAGCCCTCGTCGTCGACAGCCAGGAACGGCTCGCCGTCGACGCGACGCAGGGTGAACACCGGTTCCCCCTCGACCACTTCGACGCTGAGCTCGAGGTCGCCGTCGGGGGCCGCGTAGTCCTGGACCAGGAACTGGGTCGGCGGCGGGTTGAGATTGCCGACCGCCAGCCGCACCGATCCGGCCGCCCGGACCCGGTCGACCACGTCCTCCAGCACCGCCCGAGGGACGCCGGACCCGGAGGTCTCCACCTCGCCGCCGGGCCCGGGTCCGGCGGGTGGGGTGCCCGCTGTCGCCGTGGGAGCGATCGACAGTGTGGGCAGGGCGATCCTCGGCTCCTGCTCGCCCGAACATGCGCTCAGCACCACGGGGGAGACCCCGACCAGGCAGACCCCGACCAGCGCGCCGAGCCGCACCGGTCCCACCTCAGGCCCTCGTGACGCTGAGTGTGGCCTTCTCACCCGCGCCCAGGTCGACGAGCGCCGCGCCAGGTGCCGGATCCCCCACCTCGTACGCCGAGGCGAGGGTCTCCTCGCGGACCAGCTGCTCGTGCGTGGTGGCCGCAGCGCGGACCGCGTCGCCGCCCCCGATCACCAGCGCGATCCGGTCGGAGACCTCGAGCCCCGCGTCGCGGCGGGCCTGCTGGACCGCGCGCACCAGGTCGCGGGCCAGACCCTCCGCGGCCAGCTCGTCGGTGACGGTCGTGTCGAGGACGACGAACCCGCCCCCGGGCAGCACGCCGACCGCGGTCGACTCGTCGGCTGCACCGGCGACGGTCTCGAGGGTGTACTCCCCCTCGACCAGCGCCAGCCCGCCCGCGGTCACGGTGCCGTCCTCGGCCACCGACCAGTCCCCGGACTTCGAGCCTCTGATCGCCTGCTGCACGTCCTTGCCCAGCCGCGGCCCCGCGGCGCGGGCGTTGACGGTGAGCTTCTGCTCCACGCCGTACGCCGCCGCCTCGGGCGCGTCGGCCGCGAGCAGCCGGACCGCCTTGACGTTCACCTCGTCGGCGACGATCGACTCGAAGCCCTCCAGGTCGGCCGGCGAGGGCACCACGACGGTCAGCGTCGAGAGCGGCAGCCGGTTGCGCAGCGACCGCGCCTTGCGCAGCGCCGAGGTGGCCGAGCAGACCTCGCGGACGGTGTCCATGGCAGCGACGAGGGCGTCATCAGCCGGGAGCGACGAGGCCAGCGGCCAGTCCGCCAGGTGCACCGAGCGCCCGCCGGTCAGGCCGCGCCAGATCTCCTCGGTGGTCAGCGGCAGGAGCGGGGCGGTCGTGCGGCAGACGGTCTCCAGCACCGTGTAGAGCGTGGCGAAGGCCTGCTCGTCCTCGGACCAGAACCGGTCGCGGGAGCGCCGGATGTACCAGTTCGTCAGCACGTCGAGGAAGCCGCGCGTGTGCTCGCAGGCGTCGGCGACGGCGTACGAGTCCAGGGCCCCGGTCATCGCCTCGACGTAGTCGCGGCACTTGGCCAGCAGGTAGCGGTCCAGCGGGTCGCTCGAGCCGGTCGAGGCCGTGACGTCGACGCCGGCGCCGTCACGGGCGGCGTTGGCGTACAGCTGGAAGAAGTACCAGCTGTTCCACAGCGGGATCATCACCTGGCGCACCGAGTCGCGGATGCCCTGCTCGGTGACGATGAGGTTGCCGCCGCGCAGGATCGGGCTCGCCATGAGGAACCAGCGCATGGCATCGGCGCCGTCGCGGTCGAAGACCTCGCGCACGTCGGGGTAGTTGCGCAGCGACTTCGACATCTTGTTGCCGTCGGAGCCGAGCACGATGCCGTGGCTGATGCAGTTCTCGAAGGCCGGCTTGTCGAAGAGCGCGGTGGCCAGGATGTGCAGCGTGTAGAACCAGCCGCGGGTCTGGCCGATGTACTCCACGATGAAGTCGGCCGGGAAGTGCGGGTCCTTGGTGTCCGAACCGCTGAACCACTCGGCGTTCTCGAACGGGTAGTGCACCTGGGCGTACGACATGGAGCCCGAGTCGAACCACACGTCGAGCACGTCGGGGACCCGGCGCATCATCGAGCGACCGGTCGGGTCGTCGGGGTTCGGGCGCACCAGGTCGTCGACGTACGGCCGGTGCAGGTCCGGCTCGCCGGCGGCGTTGCGCGGCAACGTGCCGAAGTCGCGCTCGATCTCCTCGAAGGAGCCGTAGACGTCGACGCGCGGGTAGGCCTCGTCGTCGGACTTCCACACCGGCACCGGGCTGCCCCAGAAGCGGTTGCGGGTGATCGACCAGTCGCGGGCGTTCTCCAGCCAGCGACCGAACTGGCCGTCCTGGATGTGCCCGGGCACCCAGTTGATCTGCTGGTTGAGCTCGAGCATCCGCTCCTTGATCGCGGTGACCTCGACGAACCACGACGAGACGCCCTTGTAGATCAGGGGCTCGCGGCAGCGCCAGCAGTGCGGGTAGGAGTGGTCGTAGGTCTCGCGGCGCAGCAGGATCGTGCCGGGCGTGACCGAGCCGGTCTCAGGGGTCTCGTGGCTCGCTCCGCGACCATCGGGAGCACTCGCACCTCCACCATCGGGAGCGCTCGCGCCTCGACCAGCGTGGAGGCGGGTCGCGGACTTGAGGTGGTCGATGATCTGCAGGTTGGCCTCGAAGACCCGCAGGCCCTCGTAGTCGGTGACCGGGAACGTGAACCGGCCGTCCTTGCCGACCGGCATGACCGCCTCGATGCCCTCGCGGTCGGTCACCTCCTTGTCGACCTCACCGAACGCGCCGGCGGTGTGCACGAGGCCGACACCGTCGGTGGTGGTCACCGCGTCGTCGGCGGCGACGACCCGGAACGCCCGGCCGTGCTCCTCGCTCGCGTGGTCGGCGAAGTAGGAGAACGGCGGGTCGTAGGTGCGCCCGACGAGCTGGGCGCCGGTGTAGCGGCCGAGCACGGTCGGCTCGTCGGCGTCGGGGAAGAGCTCGCGCTTGTACGCCGCCAGGCGGGCCTCCGCGACGACGTACTTGGCCGTGCTTCCCTCTCGAGCCCCTGGGACCGGGCCCTCCACGACGACGTACTCGATCTCCGAGCCGACCATCACCGCGAGGTGGCTGGGCAGGGTCCAGGGCGTGGTGGTCCACACGAGCAGGTGCGCGCCGTCGAGGACCTCGTCCTCGCCGGTCTCGTGCATCCGCAGGCCGACGGTGACCGCCGGGTCCTGCACGTTCTTGTAGACGTCGTCGTCCATCCGCAGCTCGTGGTTGGACAGCGGGGTCTCGTCGTTCCAGCAGTAGGGCAGGACGCGGAAGCCCTCGTAGACCAGGCCCTTGTCCCACAGGGACTTGAAGGCCCACATGACCGACTCCATGTAGTCGGGGTTCATGGTCTTGTAGTCGTGGTCGAAGTCGACCCACCGCGCCTGGCGGGTGACGTAGTCGCGCCACTCGCCGGTGTACTTCATGACCGACTCGCGACAGGCGTCGTTGAACTTCTCGATGCCCAGCTCGACGATCTCGTCGGTCGTCTTGATGCCGTTGAGGCGCATCGCCTCCAGCTCGGCGGGCAGGCCGTGGGTGTCCCAGCCGAAGCGGCGCTCGACCCGCTTGCCGCGCATCGTCTGGTAGCGCGGGACGAGGTCCTTGACGTAGCCGGTCAGCAGGTGGCCGTAGTGCGGCAGTCCGTTGGCGAACGGCGGACCGTCGTAGAAGACGAACTCGTTCTCGCCGCGCTCGCCCGGGTCGCGCTGGTCGATGGAGGCCTGGAACGTCCCGTCCGCGGCCCAGTAGGCCAGCACCCGCTCCTCGATCTCGGGGAAGCGCGGGTTGCTCGCGACGGTCGTGGCGTCGGTGTGGGAGACCTTCGGGTAGGTCATCGCTGGCTCCTGGGCTCGTCGTCTGCTGGGGTCTGCCTCACCCAGGGACGACCCTCGCGGACCGCGGTACCACCCTGCTTGCGCCCTCGCGGGCACCTCTTCGTTGCGGCTGTGACGGGCCTACCCGTCCGGTTCTAGTGAGCCTCGGGTGCTGCTGGTCGAGACCGTTCTTCCGGAGGCTCGCCGCTGATGACGGCTCGGACGCCTGTGCCCGAGATCGTACGGCGCCGCGGGGGTGATCCGGAAACCGGTTCTCCCGGCTGGCCGGCGGCCGCGGTCGAGGTGCGCATCGAGGTGCGGGTCGAGGTGCGCGTCGAGGCCCCAGGACGCGCTGGTCCGCGTCCTCAGGCCTCGACCCACACCTCGACGCTGGCCTCGACCCCGCCCACGCGTCGCACCCCGGCCCGACCCCGGGACGATCATCCCGCGAGCCACTCCAGGGTCCGCGCGGCGACCTGCCCCGGGGAGAGGTCGGTGTTGTCCAGGCGCAGGTGCCGGTGCTCGGCGATCACCGCGTCGGCGGGGCTGGGCCGATCGGGGTCGGTGTTCATCCGGTGCCGCTCCTCCACGTCGCGCACGTGGGCGTCGGACCACGCGAGATCGGCCTTGGAGGGCTTCGCGGCGATCCGGTCCTCGCCGACGTTGCGCACCAGCCGCGTCTCGAACCGCGCGTGGAGCTCGAGGAAGGACACCCGCAGCCCGCGTGCGGCGTACGGCGCGACGAGCCGGCGCACGTAGTCGGCGTCCTCGGGCAGGTCGACCGGCCAGACGAACGTGACCACGAGGCGCATGCCGCTGGCAGCTGCCTCCTCGACCACCTCGCGCCGCCACGCCTCCTTGAGCTTCTCGAAGGAGGGGTGGTCGAAGCCGAAGACCTCGGCGAGCGGCTCGATGACGTGGTGGTTGTGGAAGAGCCGGAAGTCGGAGGCTGCCGCGATCGCTCGGCCGACGGTCATCTTCCCGACGGCGGGCGGGCCGATGACGACCAGCAGCTCACCGGCGGCAGCGGAGGAGGCAGCGTCGGCACCCGAGGACATGCGCGGACCCTAGGCGAGCGACCAGCCGGCGCACACCCGTTTTCGACGGCCCCGCGCAGACCGTGCACCAGCACCACCCGGGGAGACGGTGTCCACGGGCGAGGTGTCCCCACCCTGCCTGTCCGCAGCCCCTCCTAGGGTGGACTCCCGTGACCTCCGAGAACTCCCGATCCGCCTGGGGCCACGGCCTCGCCACCATCTCGACCGACCCTGCGTCCGAGGGCAGCGTCCTGGACGTGTGGTTCCCGCGTCCGCAGCTGGGCAGCCGCCCCGAGGGCAACGACGTCCCGCGCGAGCTCATCGAGGCCGAGGGCAGCGACCACGCGCGCCGGGTGCGCCGCGAGGTCGTGACGGTCGAGATCGACCTCGACGCCGCGCCGGCCAGCACCGCGGACGTGTGGCTGCGCCTGCACCTGCTCTCCCACCGCCTGGTGGCGCCGCACGGGCAGTCGATGGAGGGCGTCTTCGGCCTGCTCACCAACGTGGTGTGGACCTCCGCCGGCCCGTGCGCGGTGGAGGGCTTCGAGGACACCCGCGCCCGGCTGCGCGCGCAGGGCCAGCACGTGTCGGTCTTCGGGATCGACAAGTTCCCGCGGATGACCGACTACGTCGTGCCCACCGGTGTCCGCGTCGCCGACGCCGACCGGGTCCGGCTCGGCGCGCACCTCGCGTCCGGGACGACCGTGATGCACGAGGGCTTCGTGAACTTCAACGCCGGCACGCTCGGCGCCTCGATGGTCGAGGGCCGGATCTCCGCCGGTGTCGTGGTGGGCGACGGCTCCGACGTGGGCGGGGGCGCCTCGATCATGGGCACGCTGTCCGGCGGCGGCAAGGCGGTCATCTCCATCGGGCAGCGCTGCCTGCTGGGCGCCAACGCCGGGCTGGGCATCTCGCTGGGCGACGACTGCGTCGTGGAGGCCGGCTGCTACGTCACGGCCGGCACGAAGGTGACCGTCCGCGGCATCACCGGCGTCGAGGACGGCAGCGTCATCAAGGCCGCCGAGCTCTCGGGTGCCAGCAACGTGCTGTTCCGGCGCAACTCGGTCTCCGGCGCGGTCGAGGCCGTGCCGTGGAAGGGCGAGGGCATCGCGCTCAACGAGGCGCTGCACAAGAACTGAGCGCCTAGCCCCGGCCTGGAGGTCGAGCAGCCCGAGCGCCAGCGAGGGCGTCGTCGAGACCGCGTGGGCTGCCTGTGGTCGCCGACCACAGAGATGTGCGGCGGTCTCGACGACGCTCGCTGGCGCTCGCTGCTCGACCAACGGCGGTGGGTGGCCCGCGTCTCTTGAACCACTCCCGGACGATGGGGTCGTGAACAGGTTCCTCGGAGCACTCGTCGCCCTCACGGTCGTGGTCGCGACCGTGGCCGGCGGCTACTACGTGCTCCGCGAGGTCGGGCCCTCGTTCGTCGGCGACCGCTGCTTCGCCGCGGTGGGCGACCAGGAGGTCGAGCTCACCCTCGAGCAGGCCGGGAACGCCGCGCTCGTCGCGGCCATCGGCGTACGGCGTGGGCTGCCGGCGCGGGCGGTGTCGATCGCCCTGGCGACGGCCTACCAGGAGTCCGACATCCGCAACCTCGAGAGCGGCGACCGGGACTCGATCGGGCTCTTCCAGCAGCGGCCGTCCCAGGGCTGGGGGTCCCCCGCGCAGGTCGGCAACCCGGTCTACGCGACCAACGCCTTCTACGACGCGCTCGTGGAGATCGACGGCTACGAGGACATGCCGATCACGGAGGCGGCGCAGGAGGTGCAGCGCTCGGCGTTCCCCGACGCCTACGCCGACCACGAGGACGACGCCCGCGTGCTCGCCTCGGCGCTGACCGGCAACAGCAAGGGCGCCTTCCACTGCGAGACCTCCGACAGCGTCGACCCCGGCGACGCCCGGCTCGGCGGCAACGGGCTGACCCCGCGCGCCGAGGCCGTACGCCGGGAGGCGGTCGCGGTGTTCGGCGAGCTGTCCCTGGGCGGGTTCGCGCCGGGCGGCGTCAGCAGCGGACACATGGAGGGCTCGACCCACTACGACGGCCGCGCCGTGGACATCTTCTTCCGACCCGTCACCGAGGCCAGCAAGGTCCGGGGCTGGGCCGTGGCGTCGTACCTCGCCGCCCAGGCCGAGCGCCTGCACATCCAGACGATCATCTTCGACGACCGGATCTGGACCGCCCGCCGCGCCGACGAGGGCTGGCGCGACTACGACGCCCCGCGCAACGACGACCCCGCCACCCAGGCGATCCTCGAGCACCGCGACCACATCCACGTCGACGTCTTCGCCTGAGGAGGACGCGCCGGCGGAGTCCTCGGGGGGTCGGCGGGGGGATACTCCGCACGAAATTTCACCCTCAGCTCGAGCTGAGGGTGAAATCGTGTGCGGAGTACCTCCGCTCTCGTGGACCCGTTCCCGGGCACAGCACTAGCGTGAGCAGGACCTGTCCGGGAGGTCCCCCCATGCACCACGCATCCCGTCTCGCACCCCCTCGAGCGCTCGGCCGCGGCCGGGCCGCGGTCGTCGTCACGACCACGCTCGCTACGACGCTCGCGATGCTCGCCTCGCTGCTGGCCGTCGAGCTGGTCCGCAGCCCGGCCCAGGCCTGGAAGCCCTACACCCACACGTGGTCGGCCGACCTCGCGCTGGTCGACGCGGCCGACGGCAGCGTCGAGGTCGCGGGTGGCACCTACCCGCTGGACGAGCGGGTCGCCGCGGCCCTGCTGGCGGCACCGGACCACTACCGCGCCGGCGTGATCGGTCCGGACGCGTTCCCCGACCTGGTGATGGGCCAGTCCGTGGTGCACCCGGGCACGGAGCCCGGGCCCGACGGCGTGCCGACGGCGACGACCGGTGACTGGCTCGTCCACGTGCTCGACCGGGCGTGGGACGCCCAGGAGGACCCGCGCTACTCCGCGGCCGAGCGGCAGCAGGTGCTGGCCTTCGCCTACGGCTTCCTCACCCACGCGGCGGGCGACGTGTGGGCGCACACCTTCGTCAACGAGTACGCCGAGGGCGTCTTCCCCGCCCTCGAGGAGGTCGCCTCCGACGCCGAGGCCGCGGCGGTCGCGCTGCGGCACATCGTGGTCGAGGGGTACGTCGGCGAGGTGACCCGCGGCTTCGACGCCCACCCGGACCGGGCGCCGGTCGAGGGCGGGGTGTCCGACGACAGCACGCCGCGGGTCGGGCTCGCGGCCCCGCCGGACCTCTTCGTCTGGGAGACCTTCGTGGAGCGGCCCCGCATTCCAGGCGGGCGCTTCGGTGGGAGGGCCTTCGCCGACGCCCCCGCCAACGGGCAGCCCACCGCCGAGCGCGGCCCGCTCATCGGGGGCTTCTACGGGCTGCACGACTCGCTGCTGCGCACGGCCATCACGCCCGCCGGGAAGCTGCCGTGGACCAAGGCCAAGGTCCGCCGCAAGATCGCCCAGTGCGCGACCGTCGGGTGCCGGGTCCGCAAGGTGGCCGAGCAGGCCGGGCGCCGCTACGCGCTGGAGTGGTCCGAGGACGTGGCGGCCGGGCTGGAGCGCTGGGGCCGGGTCGGGGAGTCGTTCCTGCTGGGGCTCTTCGAGCCCGCCGTACGTCGCGAGGCCCAGGACGACCTGTGCCGCAACGACGGGCCCGAGGACTCCGCGACCCGGCGGGTGTGCGAGGAGGCGGTCTCCACGATCGACACGATGCTGTGGTTCCTCCAGGACGAGCGCTACCTCACCACGCAGGGGCCGCGGATCGGCTCGATGCTCGGGGCACCGGACCGGTTCCTCAAGACGTGGGACCGGTTCCGGCGGGTGATGCGCTTCGTCGAGGACCGGCTGGACTTCCTCGTGCCGCAGCCGCTCGAGGAGCTCGTGACCCGGGCCGAGGAGTGGCTCGGCGAGCTGGTCAACGACGCGATCAGCAAGGTGCTCGGCTTCGACCTCGAGGTGTGGTTCGACGCGCTGCGCTCCCCCGGCACCTACCTCGACGGCACCTACGGCCGGACCCTCCCCGGGTCGCTGAGCGTCTTCAACGACCGTGACCTCTTCCCCGAGGACGCGCGCGAGCGGGTGGACGCCCTGCTCGGCCTGGACACCACGCTCGACGAGCGCGGCAAGCACCCGCCGGGCACCGAGCTCGACCTCGAGACCTTCTCGCCGCTGGCCAACACCGCGGTCCTGTCGCGGCTCGTGCTGCTGGACGGCGCGGCCCTCGACGACCTGCTGACCGACCTGCTGGGGCGGCCGGTCGCTACCTACTCCGCGGGCACCGGCGGGGACCCCGACCGGCTGGTGCGTCGCAACGTCATGACCTGGTCGCTGGGCGGCGGCGAGCCCTGGCTGCGCAACATCGACTCCGACCACGCCTGGCGCCGCGACGGCCAGCCGATCTGGTGCACCCCCACCCTGGTCGGCTCCTGCGAGGCCGAGTCCGAGGCGGTGCCGCGCGACGCCGCGCTCGACGGTGGCACCGGGACGATGCCGCTGTGGGAGAGCTGCGTGCTGCGGCCCGCCTTCCGCTCGCTGTTCGCCGACTGGCAGCGCAAGGGCCCCTTCGACCCGTTCCCCGACTACGGCGACGAGCCCTCCGGTGACGTGGTCAACGACCCGGCGCCGCCGGAGTCGTCGCTGGCGGTGGTCAGCGGGGCCCGCGCAGGGGGCTTCGTCGCGCCCGGGACGGTGCTGCGCGTGGACGCCGAGGAGACCGACGACCGGGGCCGGGTCTTCGCTCCCGAGGACCTGGTCGTGCGTGTGCGGGTCGGGTCGGATCCGCTCGTCAGCGGCCCCCCGGGCACCACGGTCACGCTGCCCTCACGCTCCGGACCCGTCGAGGTGCGGCACCAGGGCGGCGACCCCTGCCACCCCGTCGACGAGCCCAAGGGAGGGCTCGCCGTGTACGACGTGGACGCCGCCCCGCCCCTGCAGCGGTGCGGGCTCCCGGTCAAGGTCACCAGCGCCGAGTCCTGGTCGCTCGACTGGGAGGTCACCGACCCCGGGGCCGGCGTGGGCGAAGCGTCCACGACCGTCAGCGACGTCGGGTCACCCGGGCAGGCAGCCGTCGTGCCCCGGGGCGGCACGCTGTCGGCGTACGACCTGGGGCCGGGGTACCACGCCTACCGTCACGACGCGGTCGACCTCGTCGGCAACGCCTCGACGCTGACCGGCTGCGGGGTCTTCGTGACCGCCGACGGCGCCACGCTCCGGGCCAACCTCGACCAGGCGCTGGCCCGCGGGGACGTCACGCAGGCGGCGTACGACGACCTCCGCCCGCCCCTGGACCAAGCGGCCGGCGCCGTCGCCCAGGGGGACGCCCAGGGCGAGTCGGCCGGCCTGCAGCAGCTCATCGACCTGCTCGCCCAGCTGCCCGGCGTCGACCCGGACCTCCGGGACCGGATGTCGGCGCACGCGAAGCAGCGGTTGGCGGAGCTGTAGGGGGCCGCGGGCCGGGGTAGTCCGAATCAGATCTGATGCTTACTGGCCAGTAAGCATCAGATCTGATTCGGACTACCCCGCCTCACGCGTCAGGACAGCCGGGAGACCGCGGCCGCGATCCGGTCGTCGGTGGCGGTGAACGCGACGCGGACGTGCCGGTTGCCGGCGCGGCCGTAGAACGAGCCGGGAGCCACGAGGATGCCGCGCTCGGCGAGCCAGGACACCGTGTCCCAGCAGTCCTGCTCCACGCCATCGACCAGGCGGGTGCTCCAGAGGTAGAGCGAGGCCTCGGAGTGGTCGACCCGGAAGCCCGCAGACTCCAGGGCGGCCCGCAGCGAGGCGCGCCGGGCCGCGTAGACCGCGTGCTGCGCGTCGGCGTGTGCGTCGTCGTCGAGGGCGGCGGCCATCGCCTGCTGCATGGGGCCGGGCATGATCAGCCCGAGGTTCTTGCGGACCGCGAGCAGCTCGGCGACCAGGGCGGGGTCGCCGGCGACGAAGGCGCAGCGGTAGCCCGCGAGGTTGGAGCGCTTGGACAGCGAGTGCAGCGCGAGGATGCCGTCCAGCGAGCCGCCGTTGACCGACGGGTGCAGCACCGAGACCGGCTCGGCCTCCCACGCGCACTCCAGGTAGCACTCGTCGGAGACCAGCACCGTGCCGCGCTCGCGGCACCAGTCGACGACCTTGCGCAGGTGGTCGACGGGCAGCACGCGGCCGGTCGGGTTGGAGGGGCTGTTGAGCCACAGCAGCGCCGGTGCCGTCGGGCCGAGCGGGACCAGGGAGTCGGTCGCGACGGGGGTGGCGCCGGCCAGCACCGCGCCGACCTCGTACGTCGGGTAGGCCAGCTCCGGGAACACCACGGTGTCCCCCGGGCCGACCCCGAGGTGGTGGGCCAGCGTGGCCACCAGCTCCTTGGAGCCGATCGAGGGGATGACGTGCTCGAGACCGAGGCCGCTCACCCCGTGGCGGCGCGCCAGCCAGTCGACCGCCGCCTGCCGGGTGCGCTCGAGCCCGATCGTGACCGGGTAGCCCGGCCAACCCGAGTGGGCACGCAGGGCGTCCTGCGCGACCGCGGGGGTCGGGTCGACCGGCGTACCGATCGAGAGGTCGACGATGCCGTCAGGGTGCGCCTGGGCGCGCGCCTTGTGCTCGGCGAGCGAGTCCCACGGGAAGTCGGGCAGCCGGTCCGAGACCCGGCGGCCGTCGATCCGCAGGCCCACCCCGGGGCTCGCAGGGGTGCTCAGTGGTCCTGGTTCTGCGGGGGCAGCGCCGCGACCATCGGGTGGTCGTGGTCGATCTCGCCCATCTTCGCCGCACCGCCCGGCGAGCCGATCTCGTCGAAGAAGTGCACGTTGGCGTCGTAGTACTCCTTGTTCTCCTCCGGGACGTCGTCCTCGTAGAAGATCGCCTCCACCGGGCAGACCGGCTCGCAGGCACCGCAGTCGACGCACTCGTCGGGGTGGATGTAGAGCATCCGCTTGCCCTCGTAGATGCAGTCGACGGGGCACTCGTCCACACACGCGCGGTCCTTGAGGTCCACGCACGGCTGGGAGATGACGTAGGTCACCGGAATCCTCCTGGGGCGGCTCTCGCCTGCTCGGTCGCGATGCCGGACACCTGTCCGGTCTACAGCGTGACCAGCCTAGTATCCCGTCGTGCCGGACGACGAGGAAGCCCACCCTTTGGCGCCCAGGACCTCGGCCGACGCGCCTGACCGGGCCGGCCACGACCGCCTGGCCGCCCAGGCCGCCAGCCTCGGCCCGCACGTGGTCGGGCAGCGCGTCGTCGTGCGCCGCATCGTGCGCGGCGAGACCGGACCCAGCGGCGGCCCCGCCCTGACCGACCTGCTCGGCACCTGCGTGTCGTGGGGCGACGGGTTCTGCGTGGTCGAGCCGGACGGCAAGTACGCCGACGGCGACCCGGTGCGGATCGCCCTCGCCGACATCGTCTCCGGCAAGCCCGTGCCGCCGCGCCCCTCGGTGCGCCAGCGCGTCCCCGCGCGCGAGGCCGAGCTGCGCGTGGTGCGGATGTTCCCCGGCACGGAGACCGAGCCGCTCGGCGAGTGGCTGCTGCGCACCGACCCGGCCCCGGTCGGCCGCCTCTACAAGCGGGTCAACTCCTGTCTCGCCCTGGGCTCACCGGGGGTGCCGCTGGCCGACGCCGCCGCCACCGTCCAGCAGTGGTACGCCGCCCGCGACCGTGACCCGCTGGCGCAGGTCGAGGCCGGGTCGGACGTCGAGTCGGGGCTGCTCGCCCTGGGCTGGCGCCGGCTCCCGCACGGGGAGGCCGAGCTGCGGCTGGGGTCGATCTCCCGGACGCTGCGCGGCCTGCGGGTCCCAGGCGGGGCCGACGTGGCCGACGGGGCCGGCGGGGCCGACGACCGGGCGGTCGTCGCGCCGGAGTCCGGCGAGGAGCGGGTGCTCGTCGTCGTACCGGGGTCCGGCGAGCCGCTCGCCGAGGGCCGCGCCGTGCTCGACGGCGACTGGCTGGGCCTGCACGACCTGCGGGTGCGGATCGACCAGCGGCGGCGCGGGCTGGCCCGCGAGGTGATGGGCACGCTGCTCGACTGGGGCGCCGAGCGCGGCGCCCTCACCGCGTGGCTGCACGTGGAGACCGACAACGTCGCGGCGCGCGCGCTCTACGACGGGCTGGGGCTCGGGGTGCACCACGTGGTGCGCTACCTGGAGCCCCCGGCCTGAACCGGCTGCCGGCGGGCCCGACCGGCGGTCGAAGCACTCCGCCACCGTGTCGACGCCCCGGTCCTCAGTCCTCGCGCGCGTAGGCGAGGCGGTCGAAGACCCGGTCGGTGGCCCGCTGGAGCGGCGTCCACGCGACTCTCGCGAAACCCAGGAGCAGCACCCCGGCCACCACCATCCCGGCCAGGTTGGTGCCGAGCTGGGCCAGCGAGCCGGTGATCTCGCCGGTCTCCCAGAACGCCAGCGCCACGGCGAGGTTGCCGGCCGCCGGGACCGTGGTGACGCTGATGAAGACCCCCACCATGGTGGCGGTCTTCTCGATCGCCAGCGCGAGGGCGCCGACGGCCCCGGCGATGAGGGCGACGACGACGGTCCAGCGGTCGGGGTGCCAGATGAAGCCGGTGTCGGGGCGGGGGTGCACCAGCTCGCCGACGTCGAGGAAGCCGGTGGCCCGGCCGAGCAGGCACAGCAGCGTCACGACGAGGACCGCCAGCACGAAGGAGCCGACCAGGAGCTGCAGGCTGCGCAGCACTAGGCCGCCGCGACGCAGCACGAGCCCGCAGCTGACCGCCGCGACCACGGCGAAGTCCGGCCCCACGACCATCGAGCCGACCACGAGGATGGCGGAGTCGGTGATGACCGCAACCGCCGCGAGCGCGACGGCCAGGGTGAGGAAGACGTGGTGGCTGATCGTCGGCACCGCGCCGGCCTCGGCGGTCTCGACGACCGACTCCCAGATGATCGAGTCGTCGGGGTGGCCGGGGACCCGCTGGACCAGCTCCTCGGCCCGGTCGAAGGGCGTGTGCTCGGGCTCGGTGAGCACGATGCCGCCCCGCTGCTTCAGCCCGGTCTCCTCGAGGTCGTGCAGGAGCGGACCGGCCTCCTCGCGGACGACGTCGGCCTCGACCAGGTCGCCCTCGGGGTCGCGGACCACGCCCTCGTGGACGCAGACGTTGGTGACCGCCTCGTGCTCGCAGAGCAGGGCGACGACACGGTCGCTGAGGTCGGGCGGGACGGTCAGGCGCAGGTGGACGAGCACGCGTGCATCATCACGTGTCCCCGTCGCCCCCGCCGTCACCCTGCTGCTGACCCGGCGGCGGACCGCACCGCACCGAGTCGCTGGGGGTGTAGACGGTGTTGAACTTCTCGGTGCGCACGACCTCCGACTCCCCGGGGCGCCGGAAGTCGCGGAAGACGTCGATGGTGAAACCCGAGGACCCGGTGTAGGCGTAGCAGTCGGGCGTCTGCAGGTAGCGCACGTCGGGCGCGGTGTAGTTGTAGCGCTCGCTGGCCCGGGCGGTGATGTCCCAGGTCTTGGTGGAGTACATGTTCACCGTCACCGACCCCGTGGTGCCGGGGGTGCTCGGGTTGATGAAGGACTGCACGAGCACGCCGTGATCGGTGTTGTTCTTGAACCGCAGGTCGAGCACGCCCCACGCCACGGTGGCCTCGCGGCCGACCGGGTAGCGGTCGATGTAGAAGGAGTGCGGCTTGTGCTCGACGTCCTCGAGCCCGGCGAAGAACATCGCGTTGAACAGCGTCGTCGCCAGCTGCGAGACGCCGCCGCCGAGGTCCTCGCGCAGGATGCCGTCAGAGATGACGAAGCCCTCGGTGAAGCCGTTCTCGCGGGTCCGCTCCCCCACGATGTCGTTCATCGAGAAGGTCTCGCCCGGCGCCAGCACGGTGCCGTTGACCAGCTCGGCGGCGCGGCCGATGTTGGTGTTGCGGTAGTCGGCGTGGGGGTACTCGGTCGTGAACGTCGAGACCCGCTCCCGGATGCGCCACGAGCGCGCCTCCTTGGTGGTGACGTCCGGCTCCTCGACCTCGGCCTCGACCTCGCCGGTGCGCTCGCCCTCGGGGCGGGTCAGCAGCTCGAGGAAGGTGTCGGTGACCGCGCCGTCCTCGTAGGACACGCCCGGCTTGGCCGGGACGACGCGGGGCGTGCCGTCGACCAGGCGCCAGGTCGCGTCGACGGGGGCGCCGGTGGCGGTGGCGTCGCCGACCAGCCGCTTGACCACGTCGAGGTCGGTGGCGAGCTCCAGCTCGTCGCCGTCGGCCTCCAGGCTCAGCGCCGGCGCGTAGTCGCGCGGGCGCAGGGTCACCGGGCTGTCGCCGAAGACCAGGGTCACCGGGCCGGAGAGCGCGGGGTTGGCCAGCTCGCTGACCGCCTCCTCCATCTCGGCGTCGGTGATGGTGGGCTCGACGTCGACCAGCTCCAGCTCGACGGCCGGCTCCTCGGCGAGGTACGCCGACAGCAGGCCTTCCCGCGCGGCCTCCTCGTCCAGCAGCCGGCCGGTCGTGGCCGGGGTGGTGCGGACGGTGCTGGCGGTGAAGGTGGCCGTCGCGTCGACCGGCTCGGTGCCGAGCTCGGAGTCGAGGCGCTCGATCGTCGCCTCGAGGGCGGACTCGTCGACGTCAAGGACCGGCTCGACCTCGTCGCCGCCGGTCCAGTAGTCCCACAGGCGGTCCGGCGCCCAGGAGTCGCCGGCGCCGGCGGCCTCGACGGTGCCGTCCAGGTCGAGCGCGAGGCCCGCCTCCTGGGGGCTGACCTCGACGGACTCGCCCTCCACCGTGACGGTGATGGGGGCGTCGACGCGGTCGGCCAGCTCGCGCTCGAGGGTGCGGCGGGCCTGCTCCGGCGACTTCCCGCCGACCTCGACCCCCGCGACGGTCGTGCCCCGGGGCACCCGGTCGCTCGCGAACGCCCCCGCAGCGGCGTACAGCCCCCCGGCCAGGAGGAGCACGGTGGCGAGGGCGACGAGGACCGCCTTGCCGCCCAGCGTCTCGCGTCCGGAGTCCTTTGCCATGCCGCGAGTCTAGGAAGAAGGGGCGACAGAAGCCGATTCCTCCGCCACAGGGCGGGATCGCGGAGCGCCCGACAGCCCGGGCAGCAGCGAGGCGATCGAGATGCCGAGCCACGCGGCGACCAGGCAGGCCAGCAGCAGCCCGCCGGTGCCGGAGACGACCGCGTCGCCCTCGGGACGTGGCCACGACAGCACCAGCGGGACGACCGCGAAGCCGCCGGCCCACCACAGCCGGGCGCGCGCGGGTGCCGCGACGAGGGTCGCGGACCCGGCGACGGCCGTGACCAGCAACCAGACCCAGGACTGGTGCAGCACGGCGCCGGCGAACCCCGTCACCAGGCCGAGCAGCAGCAGTCCGAGGCGCGCCACGGGCGCCTCAGAGACCGGCGAAGAGGTCGGTCTCCAGGCCGTCCTCGCCGACCGGTCCGAGCGGCCCCTGCGCCAGCCGGTAGAACTCCACGCCCCACGCGGTGTCACCGACGTTGTTGGACAGCGCGAAGAACGGCCCGTCGAGCTGGATCTGGGTGGGGTAGGCCTTCATCGCGGCCATCTTGCGATCGACGTACGCCGTCGCGTCGACGGCGCAGGTGAGGAGCTCGTCGGGGGTGACGAAGTGCGGCATCGGGCCGTCGGGGTCCATCCCCTCGAAGAAGGTGTCTTCGCCGGCCTCGCGGAGCTTGCGCAGACCCTCGCGCATGCGCGACTCCGACATGGCGTTCCAGTAGATCTTGGTGATCTCCCAGGGCTCGCCCAGCTCGGTCTTGTAGGAGCGGACGCCGGCGAGGTGGGCGGCGTACGTCGCCACGCGGTGCGCCTGGATGTGGTCGGGGTGGCCGTAGCCGCCGAACTGGTCGTAGGTCGCCATCACCTGCGGGCGGACCTCGCGGATGATGCGTACCAGCTCGTCGGCGGCGACGGTGAGGTCGGCGTTGGCGAAGGCCCGCTCGTCGGTCTCGTCGGCGGCGACCGCGTGCCCGGCCTCGTGCCACTTCATCCCCGAGTCGCGGAACCGGCCGAAGCCGCCGAGCCAGCGGTGGTCGGTGACGCCAAGGGCCGCCATGGCGTCCTCGAGCTCGGTACGTCGGTGCTCGCCCAGCGCGTCGTCACGGTCGGCGGCCAGGTGGGCCAGCTCGGGGACGAGGATCTCGCCCATCTCGCCGGCGGTGCAGGTGACGATCGTGACGTGGCGGCCCTCGGCGACGTACTTCGCGGTCGTCGCGCCGTTGCCGATCACTTCGTCGTCGGGGTGGGCGTGGACGAGGAGGAGACGCTGGTCTGCTGCTGTGCTCATGGGTTCCTCTTGAAGCGGCGCGGGGCGGTCGGCAGGTCGAGCGGTGAACCCTGCGCTGGCGGCGGTTGTTCCGGCTCCTCGTCCAGCCACCCGTCGTACTCGTCGGTGAGCACCTCCGCCACCAGGCTCGGCGCATCGGTCACCACCGCCCAGGGGTGGTCCTCGTCGTCGTCCTCGCCCTGCAGGCGCTCGCGCACGACCTCGGCGTCGAAGCCGTCGTGGCGCAGCCGCTGCTCGATCGCCTCGGCGTGCTCGGCCTCGAAGACGATGATCCGTCTGGTGTCGCGGGTCTGCTGGCGCAGGGCCGCGGCGACCTGGGGCAGGAAGGGGCGGTCGGGCTCGAGCCAGTCGACGCTGTCGATCTCGTCGGCGCCCAACCAGCGGAGCTCGTCATGGGTGCCGTCGTGCTCGGTGGGCGCGGGCTCGCCCCTCGTGAGTCTCGCGAGGGCAGCGCGCAGCTCGTGGGTCTCGCCGATCGGGGCGGCGCCGTCGAGCCAGCGGGTGACCTCGACCTCGCAGCCGAGCTCCTCGGCGATCTCGCGCTCCAGTGCGTGCGTGAGCGGCTCGCCCGGCTCGGCCTTGCCGCCCGGGAGCTCCCAGCGCCCCGCGGCCTCGGGTGGCGTCGTACGCCGGGCCGCCAGGACCCTGCCGCCGCGCACGATCGCGGCCGCCACCACCACCTTCCTCACGGGTGGGACCCTATCGGGCAGCGATGGCCGAGCAGCGAGCGCCAGCGAGCGTCGTCGAGACCCGGCGCCCGCCGGTCGAGGTGCGAGCGGAGCGAGCCACCCGGCCCTCAGCCGGCCTCGTTGTGGAGTCCCTGGTCCACCGGACGGACCAGGAGCTCCACGCTGATCACGCACCCGGGCCCGCACGGCCGCAGCTCCCCCTCCCAGCCCCGCGCCTGCAGCAGCCGCCCTAGCCGTACGGCGGTGACACAGGCCTCCCGGAACACCTGCCGGTGCCGCAGCCGCACTGTCGTCCACCCCTCGGCAGCCTGGTCCAGGTCGCGCCGGGCGTCCCTGTTCTCGGCGTCCCAGCCCTCGTGGCCGGCGCGCCCGTCGAGCTCGACGGTGACGGTGAAGGGCTCGTAGTCGACATCGGAGTACTCGGTGCGACCGTCCACCCTGCGCCGCTCCTGCCATTCACCGGTCGGCAGCCCGTGCGCGCGCTCGACGTCGCGGAGGTAGCGGTGCTCCAGGACGGAGTGGGTCCCGCGCTCGACGTCGTCGAGGACCGCGAGCACGAGCCGGCGGTGCCGCAGCCGGCTGCGGGCGCGTACGGCCTCGCGAAGCCGGGCGGCCGTCGTGACGCGGGTCCGCACGGCGTCGCTCAGCAGCCGCACGACCTCCTCCTCGTCCGCGGCCAGCTCGACCCCCAGCATCACATCGTGCTCGGGCAGCAATCGCGGGGGGCTGGCGGTCCACCGCACGAGCGACGACAGGTCCCGCACCCGGTGCAGCCGTACGTCGCTGGGCGGGACGACCCGGCGCGAGGCATCGACTGCGACGTGGACGAGCGGCCCGGGGCGGCCGACCAGGCACAGCGCCGCCCCGGGTCCGCACGCGAGGACTGCCGCCCAGCTGCGTTGCGGGTCGGTCAGCGGGCCGTTGTGGTCGACGAAGACGCCCGCGTGCACGGGGGTCAGCAGGCGGCGGCGTACCCAGCGCTTGAGGTCGTGCGGCGCTGCCCCGTGCTCGTGCAGCTGGCGCCGCGCCACGACCCCGTCCTGCGCAGAGAGCTCGTCACGCAGCAGTCGATGCAGGGCCTGGTCGTCCACGCCACCCACCTACCCGTGGGCGGCGTGGAGGCCACCGGCCTCCCGGCGAGGCTGTGGACAAGGGCGTCGCGCGGCCCCCGGGCTCGCCGTGCACTCGTCGTGGAGGTCCTGGTCCAGCCCATGGACCAACAGCTCCACGGTGCCGGCGCGTCCGCCCGGCGGCCGAAACATGAGCGCACCGAGCCATGAATCCAGGGCTCCCGGGACCCCGGTGGTCGAGGTGCGAGCGCAGCGAGCCACGAGACCCTCGGCCGACCTCTGCTGCCGACCACCCCTGAGGCAACCCTCGTGCGGCACCCTGTCCCAGTGACCTCTCGGACGGCGCCGGCGCCCCTCGCACCCGTGAGCGGGGTGCCCGCGTTGCCGGCGGCGTTGTTCGTCTTCGTGTGGGCCTCGGGTTACATCGCGGGGCCGATCGGGGTCGAGGCCGTCTCGCCGTTCTGGGTCGTGACGTTGCGCTTCGCCGGTGCCGCGGTGCTGCTCTACCCGCTGGCGCGGTTCCGGCACGGGGCGCTGCGGATCTCGCGCGAGGACCTGCTGCGGGTCTCGGCGTCGGGGCTGGTGATGAACGCGGTCTTCTTCGGCTCGGTGTACGCCGCGTTCGAGCTCGGCCTGCAAGCCACCATCGCCGCGCTGCTGCACGCGCTGTCGCCGGTGCTGACCGCGGTGCTGGCAGGGGTGCTGCTCGGGGAGCGGCTCTCGCGGCGCCAGGTGCTCGGGTTCGGGCTCGGCGTCACCGGGGTGCTCGTCGTGCTGGGGCCGGACATCTCGAGCGCCGGCGGCCTGTGGGGCCTTCTGCTGGGGTTGGTCTCGCTGGCCGCGCTCTCGCTCGGCACCCTCGGGCAGCGCTGGATCGGCGTGCGAACCGACGCGGTGTGGTCGGCGACCCTGCAGTGCGCAGTCTGCGTACCACCGCTGCTCCTGCTCGCCGTGCTGCTCGAGGGCGCACCATCGGTGTCCGCTCCCCTCGCCGCCGGCCTCTCGGTGCTGTGGATGGCGGGGGTCAACTCGTTGGGCGGCCTGCTGCTGCTCGGCCTGCTCGTACGCCGTGGGGGCGCGGGCGCCAGCGCGTCGCTGTTCTTCCTGATGCCGCCCGTGACCGCGGTCTCGGCGTGGCTGGTGCTGGACGAGACCCTCTCGCCGCTGGCCCTCGTCGGCCTGGCGCTCTCGACCGTCGGCGTGGCGATCGCGACCCGGAGGCGGGCGTGAGCGCACTGCTCTCGGTGCCGCTGACCCGACGGCTGCACCGGGTGCCGGTGATCCCGCTCCTGCACGGTCGCTTCGCCGAGCGCGCATGGTCCTGGGACTGGGAGGACCAGTGGACCCGCGAGTGGTGGCCCCAGGGCATCACCTGGGCCGGCGAGCGGCTGCTGGTCTCCTGGTACGCGAAGTCCGGCGGCTCTCGGGTCTCGGTCGTCGACCTCGAGACCGGTCGCTACGGCCACGTGGTGCTGCTCGACCCCGCCGGCTCGCCCCTGAAGATCCACGCCGGCGGCCTCGCCTGGATCGACGGCTGGCTGTACGTCGCTGCGACCGCCAAGGGCTTCTGGACCCTCCACGAATCCGACCTGCCGGTCGGTCGAGCAGCGAGGAGCGCCAGCGACGACCGTCGTCGAGACCCCGCGACCTGGCAAGCAACTGCCATCCACCGCCCCGACTCCCGCGACGACGGCCCACCCCTCCGCTGGTCCTTCCTCGACGCAAGCGGTCAGGCGGCCGAGCAGGCGGGTCCGGCGGCTGAGGAGGTTGCGCAGCAACCGTCTCAAAACCCCGGACCCACCCACTTGTATGCCGGCGAGTACGGCCGCGGATCGAATTCGACCCGCCTGTGGCGTCTGCCGGTGTCCGAGGGTCGAGCAACGGGACCGATCGAGCTCCTCGGCACTGGCCCGGAGGGCATGCAGGGCGTGACGCTGAGCAACGAGGGGCTTGTCGTGTCCACCTCACACGGCCCTTGGACCCGCGGTTCGCTGCGTTATCTGGCGTTCGCGGACGAGGTTTGTGCGCCACCGACTCCGCGGATCTCGACCTCCGGTCCAGCAGCGAGCAGCATCAGCGACCAGGGCTGGCAGACACGAGCTGGGCACGAGGTGATGCCCATCGGTGTCGAAGACATCACCAGGGACCTGAGGGGCCAGTCCTGGACGGTCGCCGAGCACCCGGGCCGCCGAGCGGTCGTAGCCATCGCTTGTCGCCCTTGAGCGGCGTGTCCCGGTGGGCGATCGCCTTATCTCGGCGTCAGCGCCAGCTGCCGCGACTGGGCGACGAGGCGCCCGGTGGAGTCCCAGACCTCGCAGTCCTCCTCGAACATCCCGCCGGCGAAGTTCCGCGTCTGGTGCTGCACCTTCAGCCACCCCGGCGCCGGCTTGGCCCGCACGTGGCAGGTCAGCTCCAGGGTCGGCGCCCAGCCCACCATCCCGAGGTCGAAGGTGACCGGAGGCAACGCGTCGAGCACCATCAGCAGCGCCACTGGGTCCGGCTCGCGACCGTCGGCCAGCCGGAACCACGCCGAGAAGTGCCCTTCCCCGCGCGTCTCCCCGCGGACCCACGCGGTCTGCTCGACCGGGAACCGCATCTCGAACCGCCGCATCATCGGCGCGATCTCCAGCACGAACTCCGGCACGTCCTCCGGCCCCGCGCACTCCTCCTGCGGCGGCAGCTCCGGCTCGACCGCCGTGGTGCGCACGTCGCCCTTGAACCGGTCGAGGTCGGCGTACGTCGACAGCAGGGTCAGCCGGGTCTGGCCGTCCTGCGCGAGGTCGGCCGCGACCGTCGCCAGCCGGCCGCCGTCACGGCGTACGTCGACGCTCACCTCGGCGGGGCCGGGCGTGCCGGCGGAGAGGTAGTAGGCCGAGACCGTGACCGGGTCGGGCTTCTCTGGCAGGTGCGCGCTGATCGCGGCACCGGCCAGGGCCAGCTGGAAGCCGCCGTTGATGCCGCCGCCGACCGACCAGCCGGCGTCCAGCGCGCCGGCGTACCGGCCCTCGCCCAGGGGCTCGAGCGACAGGTGGCGGTCCCACTCGGAGGTCCCAGGAGTCATGGGCGGGACGGTACTGGTGTCTGGCGGGTCGCTGCGCTCGCACCCGACCAGCGAGCGGAGACGGCGCAACGAGCCGCTCCTGCGGCGTCAAGGTCGCGGTGAAGGTGGAGGTCGGTCCGGACGCCGCCAGCGGCAGCGGCACCCGGGCCGACCTTGTCGACTCATCGGCCGAGGCAGTCACGCCTTGAGCGGATGAGGCATCAGCGCGAACAGTCGGGTACGACTGCTCCATGCGCCTTCGGCAGACTCTCGGACGGAACCGGTCCACTGTCACAGCACAGGCTTTCGTGCTCGTGCTCGCGCTCGGGACTGTCGGGTGCTCCAGCGACGACGGGCAACCGACTCCCTCGACCCCGGCAGACGCCCCGTCTCCGACGACGCCGACGCCGACGCCGACGCCGACGCCGACGACCGAACCAGGCCCGGAGGTGGAGACCGAGTCGGCTTCCTTCCAGGCTCCGTCAGGCTTCGAGCTCGTCGCTTCCGAGGGGGATGAGCCGGTGACGGCCCTGAGCGGCCCGTCCGGGGCGGTGATATCGCTCGTCGAGGTAGAGCTGGCCGGCGAGGCGCCCGAGATCGAGCGGCAGCAGGAGATCGTGCTCGACCGGCTGGGTGAGAAGTTCACCGCCGAGGACGTCGTCGAGGTCGACGGTGTCGAGATGTGGCACGTGTCCGGCAAGGAGTCGAAGGGCAACTACGCCGACGTCTACGGCGCGGTCGTCGACGGCACCTCGGTGCGTCTGACCATCCGCCTCGCCGACGCGGAGTACGACGAGGCCGAGCGCGCCGCGGTCAACGAACAGGTCCTCGCGTCCTGGTCCTGGGCCTGACCCCTGGGCTGACTCCCGGGCCGTGGCGCCCGCCCCTAGGGTGGGCGCCATGTCTGCCGGTGGTCCCGCCCTGCCCGTGCCGCCGGGTCTCGTCGAGGCGTTCCGCGCCTGGGAGCAGGCGCTCGCAGCCGGCGACACCGACGCGCTCGCGCGCCTGACCGCGCCCGGCGCCAGCACGCTGCGCGGCGACGCCGACGGCCTGCTGGTCGGCCACGACGCCATCGCGCCGGCGCTCGGGCACGAGCCCGCGCGCCGCGTCGTCCAGACCCATGTGCAGGTGACCGATCCCGACCACGCGCTCGTCGTCGCGGTCACCGAGCTCGCCCGCGGCGGCCGCGGCCAGCAGTCCCAGCTGTGGGCGCGTACGCCGGAGGGCTGGCGCCTCACCGCCGCCCACGTCTCCACCCCGGCACCGGCCCTCGACACCCGTGTGTGGCGGGTCGTGGGCGACCCGCTCGTCCCCGGCGCCCCCGCCGGACCGCTCGTGGGGGAGACCGTCGCGGTCAAGGACGTCTTCGCCGTGGCCGGCCAGAAGGTCGGCGCGGGCAACCCCGCCTGGGAGGCCGCAGCCCCTGTCGAGCGCGCCGACGCCACGGTCGTCGACACCCTCGTCGAGGCCGGTGCGGCGATCGCCGGGATCGCCCGCACCGACGAGTTCGCCTGGTCCCTCGGCGGCACCAACCACCACTACGGCACGCCTCCCAACCCGCGTGCCCCGCGCCGGGTCCCCGGCGGGTCGTCCAACGGCCCCGCGTCCGCGGTCTCCCTCGGCCACGCCACGATCGGCCTCGGGACGGACACCGCCGGCTCGACCCGCGTGCCCGCGGCGTACCAGGGGATCACCGGCTTCCGCCCCACCCACGGCACCGTCCCGATGCACGGCGTCATGGCGTTGGCACCCAGCTTCGACACCGCCGGCTGGATGACCCGCTCCCCCGCCCTCGCACGCGACGTCGGCGAGGTGCTGCTGCCGCCCGACGTCGCCGTCGGCGGGGCCGACCTCGTCGTCGTGCCCGAGCTGCTCGCCGCCGCCGAGCCCGACGTGCGTGCGGCCGTCGAGACCTGGGTCGCCGACCAGGGGCTGGTCGTCCGCGAGGGCTGGCCGCTCGGCGAGCTCGCCTCGTGGGTGCGTGCGTTCGGCACCTGGCAGGCGTGGGAGGCGTGGTCGGTGCGCGGCGGCTGGCTCGCCGACCGGCTCGACACCCTCGGCCCCGACGTGCGCACCCGCTTCCGCCACGCCGCCTCGGTCGAGAAGGCCGACGCGGACGCGGCGTACGACGTCGTGCAGTCCGCCCGGCAGCGGCTGCGCGAGCTGCTCGGCGACCGGGTGCTCGTGCTGCCGACCGCCTCCTCGGTCGCCCCGTTCCCCGGCCCCGGGGTGCAGGCCGTCCGCGACGCGACCCTCCGGCTGACCTGCCTGGCCCCGCTGCTCGGCGCACCGGCCGTCTCGCTGCCCCTCGCCACCCGCGACGGGCTGCCCTGCGGCGTCTCGCTCCTCGCCGCCCCCGGTCGCGACCGGGCCCTGCTGGACCTCGCCGTCACGCTGGGCTGACGTCAGCGCCGGCTCGACCGGTCGGCGGCGTCGGGTCGGGTGCCGACCGGCGCGATCGTCCGCACCGCTGCGGACGGACCGCACCGGTCAGGCGGTCGTGACGCCGGTCGATCGGGCGCTCCGCGCCGCGACCCGCGCGTGCAGCGCACCGAGCCCGGTGGCGAGCAGGATCAGCACCCCGGCGACGAGCAGCCCGATCCCGACGCTGATCTTCAGCAGCGCGGCACCCGCGGCGGCCCCGACCAGGATGAGCGCGACGGCCAGGAACCGGCGTCCCGCGCCGCCCTCGGCCACCGCCCGGCCGGAGCCGAGCCGCGAGTCGGCGGCCAGGCCGATGATCGTCGAGGTGACGACCACGGTCGTCACGTCGCGCACCGCCACGAACCGCGCGGTCGCCGCCTGCACCCCCATCGCCGTGCCGAGCACCGCGGTGACCGGCAGCGAGACCGCCAGCGGCGGCGGGGTCGAGGCGTCCGCGACGAACAGCACGACGGAGAGCCCCAGGCACACCACACCGACCGCCACCAGCAACCCGGTGGTCAGGCCGGTCCACGGTCCGGCCGCGCGGCGCAGCACCCGGCCGGCCAGGGCGGCACCGCCCATGAAGCAGACCAGCGCGACCGTCGGCCCCAGCACCGGCAGGTCCTCCGCGCCGACCAGACCCATGCCGAGGATGACCACGTTGCCGGTCATGTTGGCCGTGAAGACCCGGTCCAAGCCGAGGTAGCCGACGGCGTCGATGATCCCGGTGGTGAAGGTCAGCACCATCATCAGCACCAGGTGCATCCGCTCGGAGGGGACTGCGGCGAGGCGGTGGGTCACCGAGCCATCGTCGCAGCCCCGCTCGCGGGGGTACGCCGGGCGGTGCGACCCGCACCCTCGTCAACGAGCGGGCACACGTCCACGCCGGCTGCCCACCGGGCGCGCCACCACGCGGCGGAGGCGGCAGCCAGCCGACTTGTGCCCGTCGGTCGACGAGACCGGTAGCAGGCCCGACCGCTCGAGCAGGTCAGGAGCGGGGCTTGCCGTAGATGTCGGGGTCGGTGTCGCGGATGTGGTCGAGGATCGCGGCGGCCTGCCCGCGGGCGCCGGCCGCGTTCGGGTGGGCGGGCACGCCGACGGCCGCGTCGTTGGCGGAGGGACCGTAGACCTCGGCCCACCGCACGTTGGGGTCACCGCAGAGGTCGACGCCCTCCGGCGTGCGGCGGAAGGTGTTGACGTACTCGGCACCGCCGCGCTTCGCCGCTCGCTTGATCATCCGGTTGAGCTGACGGAACTTGGTCGAGATCCACCGCATGTCCTCGTCGGAGGCCGGCACCGTCGGGTAGCAGCCGCGGCGCGGGATCACGTCGATGTAGTCGACCGCCAGGATGCGCGCGCCGGGGGCGATGCGGTGGATGGCGCGGAAGGCCCGCACCAGCTTGATCTCGGACTCCTTGATGCGCTGCGCGATCTGGTCCTTGCCGTCCACGACGTACCTGGCCTTGCAGCCGCCGAAGGGCAGGCCCTGACCGGAGTCCGAGAGCGGCGTCTCGGCGGGCGCGATGTTGAGGCAGTCGAGCCCGGCGCTGGAGATGCCGGCGTCGTTGCCGCCGATGCCGACGGTCACCAGGTCGGTCGTGCGGGTCAGCCGGTCGAACTGGGGCGGGTTCGTCCCGCCCAGGGGCAGCCCGGTCTGCGGCTCGTAGAAGTCGTCGGTCGTGGCCGAGCCGCACGAGGCGTCACGGAACTCCCCCACGCTCAGCGCCTCGGCGAGCAGCTTCGGGTAGTTCACGTAGGACTGCGCGCAGTCGATCGGCGCGTAGGTGCTGTCGGGAGCCCCGTCGCGGTTGACCAGGACCACGTTGGCGGTCCAGGAGTCGCCGAGCGCGACGTACTCCAGGCCCCCGGGCAGCAACCGCTCGTCGCGGTCGACCAGGCCCGAGTCCTCGGACGCGTCCGGGGAGGACGACGAGGCCGCGCCCACCGGGAGGAGCCCGGCCGCGAGGGCCGCGGTGGCGGTACTGGCGAGGAGGAGGCGCAGACGGGTCATGACGTGACCAACGCCACAACCAGGCAGAAGGTCACGCCGCGCGGGGTCTCGTGGCTCGCTCCACTCGCCCCTCGACCAGCGACGGCCGGGCTCGCTCAGGCGAGGGAGAGGAAGAGCTTCTCCATCTTCTTCAGGTCCGCCTCGTCGGCCTGGCCGTCGGCCATGCAGTCCTGCAGGCCGGTCGCCACGATCGCGAACCCGCTGCGCGCGAGGGCCTTGTTGACCGCGGCGAGCTGGGTGAGGACCGACTCGCAGTCCGAGCCCTCCTCCATCATGCGGATCACGCTGGCGAGGTGGCCGTGCGCGCGCTTCATCCTCAGGATGATGGCGCGGATGTCCTGGGGGTCGAGTTCCATGCTTGCTTGCTCCCAATTCAGCAGGAGCCTGGCACGTGGCCCCCGAGTCGTAGTACCTACCGTACGTCGCGCCACGCGGTCCCCACAGGCGGATACTCCGGCGGCGGCGCCGCACTTGCGGCACGCTGGGGTCACAGGCAGGTGGCGGACGCGACGCGCGAGAAGAGGAGCAGCCGGATGCAGGGGTGGGTGAACGCCCGCGGCGCGGTCGCCGCCCTGGTCGCGCTCGCCCTCCTGCTGTCGGTGCAGCACGCGGTCGCCCCCAGCACGACGTACGACGTGGGGTACCTCGTCGTGATGCTCGGTGCCGGGGCCGTGGCCTGGTGGGGCACCCGCGGCCGCACCGGGCTGGGCCGCACCCTCGGCCTCCTGGTCACCGGTGCGATCGTGTCCACGGCGCTGGCCGACCTCGTCTGGTACGGCTACTACTGGACCGTGGGCGAGCCGGACGTCTCGGCCGCCGACGCCCTGTACCTCTTCTCCTACGTGCTCCTCGGCGCCGCCCTGGTCCTGGCCCTGCTCCGCACCGACCGCGGCCACCTGCGCCTGGACGGGGCCGTCGACGCCGCGACGATCGTGGTCGTCTGCCTGCTCGTGCTCTGGGAACTGGCGGTCCAGGGGATCCTCGACGACACCTCGGTGGGCTGGGGAACCCGGCTGGTCTGGGCGGCCTACCCCGTCCTCGACGCCACGCTGCTCGGCCTGATCCTGCGCGTGCTGTGGGTGCGCGAGGCGCGGTCCGTCGTCGGGCCTGCCCTCGGGCTGGGGGTCGCCGCGTGGCTGCTCTCGGACATCGGCTTCCTCCTGGTGGAGTCCACCGCCGTCGTCGACGCCGCGCTCGACCTCGGCTGGATGCTGGGAGCGCTCGCCATGGCGTGGGCGGTGCTGACCCGCACCCGCCCCTCCTCGCGCCGCGCCGCGGACCCGCTCCCCTCGGTGACCCCGCGGCTGCTGGTGGCCGTCCTGCCGCTCCTGGTCCCGACCGCGATGCTCGTCGTCGACGTCGCCGACGACCAGCTCGCGAGCGCGGTCGCCGCGGGCGGCGGGATGGTCGTGCTCGTCGGGCTCGCGATGCTGCGCACCTGGTCGCTGCTGGAGGAGCAGCGCCGCACCACGCTGGAGCTGGCGCAGGCCCGCGACGAGGCGCTGGCCGCCTCGCGCGCCAAGTCGGCCTTCCTCGCCACGATGAGCCACGAGATCCGCACCCCCATGAACGGCGTCATCGGCCTCACCGGGCTGCTGCTCGGCACCGACCTCGACGAGCGGCAGCGGGAGTACGCCCGCGGCGTGCAGACCGCGGGCGACGCGCTGCTCGGGATCATCAACGACGTCCTGGACTTCTCCAAGGTCGAGGCCGGTGCGGTGGAGCTGGAGTCGATCGACTTCCTGCTCGCCGAGGTCGTCGAGGACGTCGCCGCGATCGTCGCCGAACCGGCCCGGGCCCGCGGGCTGGAGCTGCTGGCCTACTGCTCCCCCGAGGTACCGGCGGCCCTGCGCGGCGACCCCGGCCGGCTGCGCCAGGTGCTGCTCAACCTCGCCACCAACGCCGTGAAGTTCACCCACCACGGGGAGGTCGTGATCAGCGCCCACCTCGACGGCGGCACCCCCGAGGCCCCGGTCGTGCGGTTCCAGGTCCGCGACACCGGCATCGGCCTGGCCGAGAACCGTCGCGAGCGGCTCTTCGACCCCTTCACCCAGGCCGACTCCTCCACGACCCGTCGCTACGGCGGCACCGGGCTGGGGCTGGCGATCTGCGCCCGGCTCACCGCCGCGATGGGCGGCACGATCGGCGTCGACAGCACCCCCGGGGAGGGCAGCACCTTCTGGTTCCGGCTGCCGCTGCTGGCCGCCGAGCAACCGCCGACGGTCCGGCCCGCCTCGCAGGAGCCGCTCGAGGGACTGCGCGCGCTCGTCGTCGACGACAACGCCACCAACCTCATGGTGCTCGACGGGCAGCTGGGCGCCTGGGGCATGGACGTCGACACCGTCGGGTCCGCCGCGGAGGCGGTCGCCCGGATGCGCGGGTCGCAGGCGGCGTACGACGTGGTGCTGCTGGACCTGTGCATGCCCGAGGTCGACGGGCTGGAGCTGGCGCGGACCATCACCACGACCCCCGACCTGTCCGGGCCGCGGCTGGTGCTGCTCACCTCCGACACCGAGGTCGACCAGGACGAGGCCTGGGACGCCGGGGTGCGCGAGATCCTCGCCAAGCCGCTGCCGATGTCGCGGCTGCGCGGCCTGCTCTCGGCGCTGCTGGCCCCGTCGGCGCCGGAGACCGCGGCGCCGGTCCCCGCCGCCCCGGCGGACAGCGCTCCCGACAGCAGCGGCGCCGTCCGCCCCCGAGTGCTGGTGGTCGAGGACAACGACGTCAACCAGGTCGTCGCCGAGGGCATCCTCGCCTCGCTGGGCTACGACGCCGACGTGGCCGGTGACGGCCGCGAGGCCCTCGACGCGCTCGAGCACACGGCGTACGTCGCGGTGCTGATGGACTGCCAGATGCCCGTCCTCGACGGGTATGACGCCACGCGCGAGCTCCGGCTGCGCGAGCTGACCCAGGGGCGGCCGCGGGTGCCGGTGCTCGCGATGACGGCCAGCGTGACCGAGGGCGAGCGCGAGCGGTGCACGGCCGCGGGCATGGACGACTTCGTGCCCAAGCCGGTCACGCCCGCCGACCTCGGGGCGGCCCTGGACCGCTGGGTGGCCCGGGCGCCCTGATTCCCACCCACTCGGGCGAGCACCCGGCCGCTGCGAACGGGCACGGATGTCCCATGCACCCGGACCCCGAGCACCCCCAGCGTCCCTACGACCCCGAGCACCCCCAGCGTCCCTACGACCCCGAGCACCCGTTGCGACCCGACGAGCACCGCCGGCGCCCCAGCGTGAACCAGCCTCTCAACGCGCAGCGGCGACCACTGGCCCCGGCCCTGCTGGCCGTGGTCGGCATCGTCGTGCTGGTGGTGGGGGTGGTCGCGCTGCTCACCTATGCGCGCTACAACACCTGAGTCCGCGGCTCGGCGCAGGAGAAGGCCTGCGCACGGTCGACGGTGCTCGGCGCGCCTCAGACGTTGAAGCGGAACTCCACGACGTCGCCGTCGGCCATGACGTAGTCCTTGCCCTCCATGCGGACCTTGCCGGCCTCCTTGGCCTTGGCCATCGAGCCCGCGGCGACGAGGTCGTCGAAGGAGACGACCTCGGCCTTGATGAAGCCCTTCTCGAAGTCGGTGTGGATGACGCCGGCGGCCTGCGGGGCGGTGGCGCCCTGCTTGATCGTCCAGGCGCGCGACTCCTTGGGGCCGGCGGTCAGGTAGGTCTGCAGGCCGAGGGTGGCGAAGCCGACGCGGGCCAGGACCTCGAGACCGGGCTCGGTGACGCCGGCCTCGGCGAGGAACTCCGCGGCCTCCTCGTCGTCGAGCTCGACCAGCTCGGACTCGAACTTGGCGTCGAGGAAGATCGCCTCGGCCGGTGCGACGATCTCGCGCATCCGGGCCTTGAGCTCCTCGTCGGCCAGCTCGTCGGAGTCGCAGTTGAAGACGTAGATGAACGGCTTGGCCGTCAGCAGCGACAGCTCGCGCAGCAGCGAGCGGTCGATCGAGGTGCTGATGATCGGGGTGCCCGACTCCAGCGCCTCCTTGGCCTCCTCGGCCGCCTCCAGGTTGGCCACGAGCTCCTTGACCTTGCGCGACTCCTTCTCCAGCCGCACGACCGCCCGGTCCACGGTCTCGAGGTCGGCGAGGATCAGCTCGGTCTGGATGGTGGAGATGTCGTTGGCGGGGTTGACCTCGCCGTCGACGTGGGTGACGTCCTCGTCGCGGAAGACCCGGGTCACCTGGCAGATCGCCGCGGACTCGCGGATGTGGGCGAGGAACTTGTTGCCGAGGCCCTCGCCCTGGGAGGCGCCACGGACGATGCCGGCGATGTCGACGAACTCGACCGTCGCCGGGAGCTGCCGCTCGGAGCCGAAGATCTCCGCCAGCACCGGGAGCCGGGGGTCCGGCACGCCGACCACGCCGACGTTGGGCTCGATCGTGGCGAACGGGTAGTTCGCGGCGAGCACGTCGTTCTTGGTCAGGGCGTTGAAGAGGGTGGACTTGCCGGCGTTGGGCAGTCCGACGATGCCGATGGTGAGGGCCACGGGCGGCGAGTCTAGGTCTCGCGCCCGTGGCCCTCCCAATCACAGGCCGGCGTACGCCGGCTCGGTCAGCCCCTCAAGAGCAGGGCCTCACGCGCCGTACAGCGCCGCCGCGCCCTGCCGGTCGGTCGCGGTCATGCTCAGGTCGTCCGAGGACCCGTTGCACTGCGGGTAGTGCATGATCGAGGCCGAGTCGTAGGCGGTCAGCGGACGCCAGTTGTTGTCCTCGAAGCAGGTGCCCGACTCCGGCCGCGTGTGCTCGTGGCGGAAGCCCAGGGTGTGCCCGAGCTCGTGGGCCATGATGTTGGACGGCGTCCACGAGCCCGAGGTCCAGATCGAGTCGTCGACCAGCACGTTGCGCGAGCGCTTGGGGGTGCTGGGGAAGAAGGCGCGCGCGATGTACTGCGAGGTGCGCACTGGCTCGACCGAGAAGAGCACGGAGTTGTTGCGGGTGCTGCAGCTGGAGTCCTGGCTGGGCACGTGGACGAAGTCGATCGCCGAGGAGGCGGCCTCCCACTGCGCAGCGCCGTCGGCCATCGCTTGGACGGTGCGGGCGTAGTCGGCGCCGAACTTCGTGGAGACGCAGTAGGTGAGATCGCCGACCTGCGCCTGGCTCCACTTGTCGTCGCGACCGCTGACGGTGTTGACCACGAGGCCGTCCTCGATCTTCCGGCCGGTGTGCTTGTGCCCGACCATGTCGTCGTAGAACTGGCGCAGTCCGCCGTCGCTCATCACCGGCTCGTCGCCGTTGACGATGTACTGGCGGTCGGTGTCGACGAAGGTCTCGGCCTTGAACTGCTGGTAGGTGGGGGCGCTGTCCTCGGTGGCGGCGCTCGCGGTCGTGGAGCCGAGCATCGAGGCGGTGGCGGCCAGGGCGGCGGTGGCCGCGACCAGGGCGCCGGTGGTGCGGTGCTTCATGTGGGTGTTCCCTCCAGGGTCGGTGTGCCGTGCAGTCCAACCCGCTGCCGCACCGGTCCGGAAGGGTCGCGTCGGCTCACCTTTCTGCAATGCAGGAAGATGAGCCGGTGCGCCTGGCCACCTGGAACGTCAACTCCCTCCGGACCCGCATCGACCGCGTGGAGGCCTTCCTCGACCGGCACGAGGTCGACGTCCTGGCCCTGCAGGAGACCAAGGCCCGCGAGGACCAGCTGCCGCTCATGGGCCTGCAGTCGCGCGGGTACGACGTCGCGGCCGTCGGGCACGACCAGTGGAACGGCGTGGCGATCGTGAGCCGGGTCGGCCTCGAGGACGTCACGGTCGGCTTCCCCGGGATGCCGGGCTACGGCGAGCCGCTCGCCGCGGAGGCCCGGGCGCTCGGGGCGGTCTGCGGCGGCGTACGGGTGTGGAGCCTGTACGTGCCCAACGGCCGCAAGCCGGCCGACCCGCACTACGTCTACAAGCTCGACTGGCTGGCGCGGCTGCGCGAGGCCGCCGGCGACTGGCTGGGCACCCCGACCGCGATGGTCGGCGACTGGAACATCTGCCCGACCGACGACGACGTCTTCGACGTCAGCCAGTTCAGGAACAGCACCCACGTCACGCCGCCCGAGCGTGCGGCGTTCCAGCGCTTCCTCGACGACGGGTGGGCCGAGGTCACCCGCGAGCACGCGCCGGGCTACACCTACTGGGACTACTACCGCCAGCGCTTCGAGCGCGACCGCGGCCTCAAGATCGACTTCGTGCTGGGCTCGCCCGACCTGGCCGCGCGGGTCACCGGCGCCTTCGTCGATCGCGACGAGCGCGACCCGGCCCAGGGCACCGGCAACCCCTCGGACCACGCGCCGGTGGTCGTCGACCTGGCCGACTGAGCCCGCTGCGGCTGCCCGCGCGCTCGGCGACACGCGTGGGAGCGGCTCGGCCGTGGTTGTCGGTGGCCGCCGCCACCATGGCGCCATGAGCCTCTCCACCACCCTCGCGCTGCTTCTGGTGCTGCTCGTCGGGATCGGCCTCGGCCTCGCGCTGGGGCTGGCTCTCGGGGTGCTGCGGCGCCCGGCCGCCGCGGTGGACCCGGAGGTGCACGATGTGCTGGAGGGCCTGGACCGCCTCCACGACCACCTGCGCGACCTCGAGCACGCACGGTCCTCGTGGCAGGGCCAGCTGCACCAGCAGGTCGACGACGTGCGCCGCAGCGCCGAGGGCCTGCGCCGCGAGACCCACCAGCTCACGACCGCGCTGCGCCGCCCGCAGGTGCGTGGACGTTGGGGCGAACTGCACCTGCGGCGCACCGTCGAGCTCGCCGGGCTGGTGGACCGGTGCGACTTCTCCGAGCAGGTGCGGCTCGAGCGGGGTGCGCTGCGCCCCGACCTGGTGGTGCACCTCGCGGGTGGACGCGACGTGGTCGTGGACGCCAAGGTCCCGCTGGACGCCTACCTCGATGCCACCGCGGCCGGCGACGACGCCGAGCGCGACCACCACCTGCAGCGGCACGCCCGCCAGGTGCGCACGCACGTCGACCAGCTCGGGTCGAAGGCCTACTGGCGGGCCCTGGACGGCACACCGGAGTTCGTCGTGCTCTTCGTGCCGGCCGAGTCCTTCCTGTCGGCCGCGCTCGACGCCGACCCCGGTCTACTCGAGCACGCCGCGTCCCGGCAGGTCGTGCTCGCCTCCCCCACCACGCTCATCGCACTGCTCCGCACCGTGGCCCACGGCTGGCAGCACGAGGCGCTCGCCGCCCAGGCGCAGGAGATCCACCGCCTCGGCCGCGAGCTCCACAGCCGGCTGCAGACCCTCGACGGCCACCTCGACCGGGTCGGGCGCAGCCTCAACGCCGCCGTCGGCTCCTACAACGCCGCCGTGGGCTCGCTGGACTCCCGGGTGCTCGTCTCGGCCCGGCGCTTCACCGAGCTCGCCGTCACCGACGAGGAGCTGCCGGCCCCGAGGCCGGTGGACCTGCGGGCCGTGGAACGTAGAGGCGAGGAGCGCCGGGCGGGCGAGGACCCGGTGCCGGAGGTCGGCTGACCACGGTCAGCCGACCCACAGGGGCTGGAAGGCCTCCGTGGTGCGGTCCACGATGCTGACCTCGCCCCGCTCCACCCGGAACAGGATCGTGTGGGTCAGCCCCGCTTCCGCGTCGCGGTACCGCAGCGAGACCAGGCGGCCCGGCAGGACCCGCGCCGTGAGCCGGGTGTAGGTCGGGACGTCGCCGCCACGAGCGCGCCGGACCAGCTGCCGGGGGGTGCTCGACGTGCCGAGGGCCAACAGGCTGACCTAGTCGGCCACGTCGGCACGTGACTGGGCACGCAGCAGGTCGACGACGCGTTCCTGGCGCACGCTCGTGCCCTTCTCGGGCAGGGCCAGCTGTTGCTCGCCGTACTCCCAGGCGTGCGTCAGGGTCGTCGTCTCCCGCCCGCCGTCGACACCCGGGCTCGTGAGCTCCTCCTCGTAGGACACCAGCGCGCCGTCGGCGTCGAAGGCGACGGCCACCAGACCCGCCTCTCCGGACTCGCCGGCCTCCAGCCGCAGCTCCTCACCACCCGCTCCCGTGGGGGTCCTGCTCGAGACCAGGGGCAGCCCCTCGTCCTCGGCGATCCGGGCGATCGCCGCCACCCCGACGGCACCCAGGTCACCGGCGAGCAGCAGCAGGAAGCGACTCGGGTGCTCGCTGCTGTACCGGTCGGGCTCGAGCTCGTCCCGCACCCACACCCGCTCGTCCGGCAGCACGCTGCGCACTCGTCGGACGTCGACCTGGTCGGTCAGCGCAGGCAGGTCCTCGAACGCCCGGAAGCGTCGGAGGTCGAACAGGGTGACCCCGGACCCCAGCTCGGCCGGTGCCTGCTCCCGCGCGACCTTCGCCACCGGGTCCAGCGCGGTGGTGTAGGTCAGCACCTCGCCACTGAAGTCGTCGGTGCGCGTCGTCTCCCAGCCGACCTGCGCGGCAGCCGCGGTCTCGTCGGTCGCCGCCCGCAGCCGCTCCTCGAAGGCGTCGACCACGGCCTGGTTCTCGGAGGTCAACGCCGGTTCAGCGCCTGTCCTGGCGCCCGTCACCGTGGAAGTGGCCGGCGAGGAGTCGGAGGCCGAGGCCGCCTGCATCGGCACGGCGGCGACGGCGCAGGCGGTGACAGCAGTCAGGAGGACGGGGGCGAGCGTGCGGGTACGGGCGCGGGTGTTCCAGGTCACAGGGCGTTCCTCCCACTCGTCTCGTCTACTCAAACCGAGACGGGTCCCCCGCACCGTGCCGAAGCACCTCGGGGGCCCCCTCGGACCAGTCCACGACGGTCGTCGGCTCGGCCGGGACCTCGCCGGCCTCGATGACGATGTCGACCTGGTGGTCGAGGTCCTCCTTGACCTCCCAGCCCATCGTGCGCGGCTCGGTCTCGCCGGGCAGGATCAACGAGCTCGACAGCAGCGGCTCCCCGAGCTCGGCCAGGATCGCGGCCACGACCGGGTG
Source organism: Nocardioides ginkgobilobae (assembly GCF_054781275.1). Lineage (NCBI taxonomy): Bacteria > Bacillati > Actinomycetota > Actinomycetes > Propionibacteriales > Nocardioidaceae > Nocardioides > Nocardioides ginkgobilobae. The sequence continues at coordinate 223,176 of NZ_BAAGUS010000001.1, forward strand.
GTCGGGGATGCGCACGCCGACGGTCTTCTTCTTGGGGTGCAGCAGCCGCCGCGGGACCTCGGGCGTGCCGGGGAGGATGAACGTGTAGGGCCCCGGGGTGCAGGACCGGATGGCCCGGAAGGCTGCATTGTCGACGTGCACCAGCTGGCCCAGCTGGCCGAAGTCGGCGCAGACCAGGGTGAAGTGGTGCCGGTCGTCGAGGCCGCGGATCCGCAGGATCCGGTCGCGGCCCTCGCGGTTGCCCACCCGGCAGCCCAGCGCGTAGCCGGAGTCCGTGGGGTAGGCGATCAGGGCGTCGTCGTCGCGCAGGGCGGCGACCACCTGCCCCACGAGGCGGGGCTGGGGGTCGACGGGATGGAGATCCAGGTAACGCGCCACAAGGGTGTGATCCTATGCCCGCACCGGGTACTTCTCTCACCCGAGGACGTCGCGCATGGGGCCGACGCCAGCACTGGGGGGTGCAGCAGTGGAGCAGGGTGCTGTCACGCGGTCCGACGATCGGCGGTCCGGACGCAGGGGCCCGGTCGGAGGTGCCCGCCCACGACGCAGCCGATCCGTCGCGGCCCTCGTCGCCGTGGCGGCGGCCCTGGTCGTCGGGGTCGGGCTGGCGCCCGGACCGGCAGGCTTCCCGGGCGGGCCGTCAACGGCGTACGCCGCCGAGGCGCGGCTGCCCGGAGAGCTCTCGACCACGCAGGTCGAGCGCCGGACGGTGCTGGTGCCGGTGCCCGAGGGCGTGGTCCTGCGGCGGCTCGTCGGCACGGTCCGCGTGGCCGCCGTCGAGCCCGGGGTGCCCGCCCCCACGGGCGCCGGACGGCTCCAGGTGCTGGTCGGCGACCGGGTCGCCGAGACCCTGCCCGCCCAGCCGCGCCAGCTGGTGCGCACCGTCGTGCGCCGCTCGGACCTCGACCGCGACGGTCGGCTCCCCGTGACCCTGCAGTGGGCAGGCGGGTGCGCTCCGCCGGGCGTGGCGGCCACCCTCTCCGACCTGCGGCTGCTCCACGGCGGCGCGGAGCGTGCACCCAGCACCGAGCGCGCCTTCCTCGGCGCGGCCGTCAACCGGGTCGACGTCGTGGTGCCGGGCTCGGCCCGCGACGACCTGCTCGAGGCCGGGCTGCAGGTGGTCGCGCTGCTCAGCAGGAGGTACGGCAAGGACGTGCCCGTCGCGATGTCGACCGCCGACGCCGTGCTGCCCCGCGTCGGTGCGGGCCAGCGGGTCGTGCGGCTCGAGCCCGGCCAGACCCTGAGCCGCGGGATCGAGCAGCGCTTCGGACTGTGGACGCTCGCGCTGCGCGGACCCGGCCCCGAGCTGGTCGAGGTCGTGCGCGACGCCGTGCGCGAGCCAGCTGCAGCGCGCGGTCCGGCGACCTCCACGGGCGGCGAGCCCCTGACCCTCGACGAGCTCGGCACGCCCGCCGCCACCCTGGCCGGGTGGGGCACCACCACCCTGGAGGTGCCGCTCCCGCGCGACCTCCTCGACGGCCCGGGCGCCGACCTCGAGGTGCGGCTGGTCGGGTCCCGCACCGCAGTGGCTGACGGCACGACCGCGCGGGTGGACGTGCGGATCGATGGTGCGCTGCTGGAGTCCCGCAACCTCGCCGCCGACGAGGGCAGCACGCTCGACCTCCCCGTCACTGTGCCGGCCGACCGCGTCGGCCCCGGCAGCACCCTCGAGGTCTCGCTCGCCGCGGCCCCGGCGGGCGGCTGCGCCGAGGCGGCCTCGACCCTCCCGGTCTCCGTGGAGCTCGACGGTGCCCGCAGTACCGTCACCCCGGTCGCCCCGGACGAGCGGGACGCCACCCCGCGCGCCGGGCTCGGCCGGTTCCCCGCAGCCCTCGAGGGGAGGCTGAACGTGGGAGTGGCGACCGACGGCCGCTCGCGTGTCACGGAGACGCTGCGGGCCGCCCGGCTCGTCGCCGCGCTCCAGCGCCTCGCCGGCCTGCCGCTCGCGGTCGAGCTGGTGGACGCCGACGACCTGCTCGCCGACGACCGGCCCGGCCTCCTCGTCGACGCCGACGGCCAGGACACCCTGGCCGTGCAGGCACCGGTGGCACTCGAGGCCGGCGGCGGGCTGGACGCGCTGCCCCTGGACGAGCCGTTCGCCGCGCTCCAGGCCGTGCGGCACCGCGACCGCGACCTGCTGCTGCTCGGGGCCTGGGCGCCCCGGGAGGCCCAGGCCGACGCCGGACCGCTCGTCGACCGGCTGCTCGACCGGGTCAACGACCGCGGCGCGGCCGCCTGGACCGGCGGCGCGCTCGTCCTGCCCGGCTCCGGCGAGCCGATCACCACGGACCCGGCCCCGCCCTCGGACCCGACGAGCGAGCCCGAGCGGGAGAACGCCTACGCGCCCTACCTCGTCGCCGCCGCGGTGGTCCTCGGGCTGCTGCTGGTCACGCAGGTCGTCGCCATGGTGCGCCGCGAGCGCCGCCGGCGTGCCATGGCGGAGCCCAGCACGGGCAAGGCCGGCTGACCCGGCGCGACCGCCCGGCGGCGTACGTCGGAGGGGGGGCGGCCTCGGGTCTCAGCCCTGGGCGGCGGCCGCGGCCTTGAGGTCGCGGCGCAGCTCCTTGGGCAGGGCGAAGATGAGCGACTCCTCGGCGGTCTGCACGGCCTTGGCGTCGGGGTAGCCGCGCTCGGCGAGGAACTCCAGCACGCCGTCGACCAGCGCCTCGGGCACGCTCGCGCCGGAGGTGACCGAGACGGTGCGCACGCCGTCGAGCCAGGCCTCGTCGATCTCGCTGGCGTCGTCGACGCGGTAGGAGGCCTTGGCCCCGGCCTCGAGGGCGACCTCGACCAGGCGCACGGAGTTGGAGGAGTTGCCGGAGCCGACGACGATCACGAGGTCGGCGTCCTTGGCGATCTCCTTGACCGCGAGCTGGCGGTTCTGGGTGGCGTAGCAGATGTCGTCGCTGGGCGGGTCGAGCAGCAGCGGGAACTTCTCGCGGATCGCAGCGACCGTCTCCAGGGTCTCGTCGACCGAGAGCGTGGTCTGCGACAGCCAGGCGACCTTGGCGGGGTCGCGGACCTCGATCTTGTCGACGTCCCAGGGGCCCTCGACCAGCTGGATGTGCTCGGGCGCCTCGCCCGCGGTGCCCTCGACCTCCTCGTGCCCGGCGTGGCCGATCAGGAGGATGTCGTAGTCGTCGGAGGCGAAGCGGCGGGCCTCGTGGTGGACCTTGGTGACCAGCGGGCAGGTGGCGTCGATGGTCTTGAGCTGCCGCTCGGCGGCCTGGTCGTGCACCGCGGGGCTGACGCCGTGGGCGGAGAACACGACGGTCTGGCCCTCCGGCACCTCGTCGAGCTCCTCGACGAAGATCGCGCCGCGGGCCTCGAGGTCGGAGACGACGTGCTTGTTGTGCACGATCTGCTTGCGGACGTAGACCGGGGCGCCGTAGAGGTCGAGCGCCTTCTCGACGGTGACGACGGCTCGGTCGACACCGGCGCAGTAGCCCCGGGGTGCTGCGAGCAGCACCGCCTTGTCGGCCTCGTCCGGGGTCAGCACCGGCGGCATGCCCATGTCGGTCGTCATGCCTGCCATCGTACGGGCGTCGGCACCACCCTCTAACCTCGCCGCATGGCCCTGGAGACCTCCCCCGCCGCGCCCGTCGCGGTGCGCACGGTCGCCAACGCCATCGGCGGGTGGATCGACCGGCTCGGCGCGGTCTGGGTCGAGGGCCAGGTCGCCCAGCTCAGCCGGCGGCCCGGCATGGCCACGGTCTTCCTGACCCTGCGCGACACGGTGGCCGACATCTCCATCACCGTCACCGCCGCCCGGTCGTACGTCGACGGGCTGGCCACCCCGCTGGTCGAGGGCGCGAGCATCGTCGTGCACGCCAAGCCGTCCTACTACGCCAACCGCGGCACCCTGTCGCTGCAGGCCCGCGAGATCCGGATGGTCGGCCTCGGCGAGCTGCTGGCGCGGCTCGAGCAGCGCCGCCAGCTGCTGGCCGCCGAGGGGCTCTTTGCCGCCGACCGCAAGCGCGACCTGCCCTTCCTGCCCCGCTGCGTCGGCCTGGTCACCTCGCCGGGCAGCGCCGCCGAGCGCGACGTGCTGGAGAACGCCCGCCGCCGCTGGCCGGCGGTCCGCTTCGAGGTCGCGGCCGCCGCCATGCAGGGCACCCGCTGCGCCCCCGAGGTGATCGAGGCCCTCGAAAGGCTCGACCGGCACCCGGAGGTCGACGTGGTCGTCGTCGCCCGCGGCGGTGGCTCGGTCGAGGACCTGCTGCCCTTCTCCGACGAGGGTCTGGTCCGGGTGGTGCACCGGATGACCACCCCTGTCGTCTCCGCGATCGGCCACGAGCAGGACGCGCCGCTGCTCGACCTGGTCGCCGACGTCCGTGCCTCCACCCCCACCGACGCCGCCAAGCTGGTCGTGCCCGACGTCGCCGAGGAGCTGCGCGGGGTCGAGTGGGCGCGCGACCGGCTGCGCACGCTGGTCCGCGGCACGGTCGTGCGCGAGCAGCACGCCCTCGACGCGCTGCGCTCACGACCCGCGCTGGCCGACCCCCGCACGCTGGTCGCCGAGCGGGTCACCGAGCTGGAGCTGCTGCGCGACCGCGCCCGCCGCACCCTCGGGCACCGGCTCGACCGCGCGAGCGACGACCTGGCCCACCAGCGGGCCCGGGCCCGGGCGCTGTCCCCGCTGGAGACCCTGCGCCGTGGGTACGCCGTGCTCCAGGACGCCGACGGGCACGTGCTGACCTCCGTCACCGGCCTCGCCCCCGGCGACCCGGTCAGCGTGCGGGTCGCCGGCGGTCGGGTCCACGCCACCACAGTGCGCACCGAGCCGGACCCCGATCTGTCCACTGACCCGCACGACCCGAGCGACTCCGAGGAGCACGATGAGCAAGCAGGCTGACGTGTCGGGCCAGGGCACGCCCGACCAGGGCACGTCCGACCAGGGCACGTCCTACGAGGAGGCCCGGGAGGAGCTCGTCGACGTCGTACGCCGGCTCGAGGCGGGCGGCACGACGCTCGAGGAGTCCCTCGCGCTCTGGGAGCGCGGCGAGGAGCTCGCCCGGGTCTGCCAGCGCTGGCTCGACGGGGCACGGGCCCGGCTCGACGAGGTGCTGGCCGCCGAGGAGTCCTGAGCCCGGCCCGGTCGGCCCGGTCAGCCGCGGTGCCGGGAAGGTCCGACTGGTACCAGCCGGACCTTCGCCTCGCCGGGCCGCGCCCGGCCGGCCCGACGGCTCAGCCTGCGGTGAGCAGGGAACCCACGACGGTGCGCAGGTCCTCCGCGGGCGCCGAGCCGTAGACCATCGTCAGGACCGGCTCGCCCTGCTGCTCCTCCACCCGCACGTACGCCGTGTCGCCGCCCTCGTCGGTCCACACCTGCCACGTGCTGGTGGTGCCCTCGCCGTCGGTCAGCTCGACCGGGTCGCCCTCGCGGGCGTTCTCGTCGACCAGCCGGTCGAGCACGTCCTCGAGGTCCTCGGCCTCCTCGGGGGCGTGGTATACCCCCGCGAAGTCGCTGTCGTCGGTGAGCAGGGCGAGGGTGAACACCGGGCCGTCGGGTGAGTAGGCGAGGTTGTTGACCCGCCAGCCCGTCGGCAGCTGCTCGGGGTAGGCCAGCGCCGCGTCGTTGTCGACCAGCGCCTGCACGGAGGACTCGTAGTCGATGGGCAGCGGCTCGAACTCCGCCTCGTCGCGGAACAGGCCCAGCGCCAGCCAGGTCAGGACCACCACGACCACCATCACGATCATCGCGCCGACCAGGCCGCCGAACGAGCGGTTGTAGCGCCCCGGGCGGCCCGCGGGGATGCCGATCGCCTGGCCACCAGGCTGGCCACCGGCCTGACCGGCGCTCTGGCCGGCGCTCTGGCCGGCGCTGGGACCATCGGGCTGACCGGTGGGAGGGCTCGTCTGGCTCACCCCCTCATCCTCACAGGTGAACGGTTGTCGCCCCCACCCTGCCGGTGCCGCGGGAACGGTCTCGGCCGCGCTCCAGCGCGGGTCGGACCGGGTCCCGCGACCGCTACCATGCGCCCATGAGCGAGCCCGTCGGCCTCCAGGTCGCCCCGCAGTCCCCCGACCGGAACCTCGCACTGGAGCTGGTGCGCGTCACCGAGGCCGCCGCCATGGCCGCCGGCCGCTGGGTCGGACGCGGCGACAAGAACGGCGCCGACGGCGTCGCGGTCAACGCGATGCGGGTCCTCATCTCCACCATCGGCATGCGCGGCACCGTCGTCATCGGCGAGGGCGAGAAGGACAACGCCCCGATGCTCTTCAACGGCGAGGAGGTCGGCGACGGCACCGGGCCCGAGTGCGACGTCGCGGTCGACCCGATCGACGGCACCACGTTGACGGCCAAGGGCATGACCAACGCCGTCTCGGTGCTGGCGGTGTCGCCCCGCGGATCGATGTACGACCCGTCCGCGGTCTTCTACATGGAGAAGCTCGTCACCGGCCCCGAGGCCGCCGACGTCGTGGACATCCGCGCCTCGGTCGCCGAGAACATCGAGGCCGTCGCCAAGGCCAAGGGCAAGCGCCCCGAGGACGTCAAGGTCGTCCTGCTCGACCGCCCGCGCCACGAGAAGCTGGCCGAGGAGATCCGCGCGACCGGCGCGATGATCAAGTTCATCTCCGACGGCGACGTGGCCGGCGCGATCATGGCCGCCCGCCCCGACACCGGCGTCGACCTGCTGCTCGGCATCGGCGGCACCCCGGAGGGCATCATCACCGCCTGCGCGATGAAGTGCATGGGTGGCGTGATCCAGGGCCGGCTCTGGCCCACCGACGACGCCGAGCGCCAGCGCGCCATCGACGCGGGCCTCGACCTCGACGCCGTCCTCGACACCGACACCCTCGTCACCGGCGACGACTGCTTCTTCGTCGCCACCGGCATCACCGACGGCGAGCTGCTCGAGGGCGTGCGCTACTCCTCCAGCTCGGTGACCACCGAGTCGCTGGTCATGCGCTCGCGCAGCGGCACGATCCGCACCATCCGCTCCGAGCACCAGCTGTCCAAGCTCCGCGCGTACTCCGCCGTCGACTTCGACCGCTGAGGGGTCGCGCCGCGGCACGATTTGTCGGGGAGCCGACAAACCCAGCCCGCGCCGCCGGGGGTTGTGGTCGAGACCCGGAAGCCCCACGACAAAGCTTCGTCGTCGCACTTCCGGGTTTGTCGGGGAGCCGACAAACCCGGCCCAGCCCGCCCCGAGCGCCGAGACGTCCGAGCCGGCCCGGATCAGGCGGAGGCGATCCGCAGCCCGGCCCGGGTCTGGGCCTGGGCGCGGTGGGCGGCGAGGGCGGTGAGCACCTGGTCGGAGACGCGGGGGTCCACGGCCATGCCGACGTGCGAGGCGCGGACCTCGACGTGCTCGGCGGCCGGGTCCAGGCAGGCGCGCCAGTCGATGATGCCGTCGTTGCGGGAGTAGATCGCGGTGTAGCCGATCCCCGCGGGCAGCTCGAGCTTCGCCTCCTCGAAGGACTGCAGCGCACAGTCCCCACCGACGCAGGTCTCGGTCATGACCCCGCCGACGCCGACCTTGGAGAGCCCGACGAGGCCGAGCACGAGCACGCCGAGCGCGCGGTGGTGGGCGCCGGGGGCCAGCACCGGGCTGCCCAGGGTGATGATGCCGCTGACCAGGTCGGGGCGGCGCGCGGCCAGGCCGCGGGCGAGCATCCCGCCGAGGCTGTGGCCGACGATCTGCACGCGCTGCTCGCGGCGGGCCACGATCGCCTCCAGCCGGGCCTCGAGCATCTCGGCGGTGTCGAGGGTGCAGGACCTGTTGGCCAGCACGATGCCGGCGCGGTAGGTGCGGAACCCCTGGCGGCGCAGCGTCCGGGCCAGCGGCGCCAGCGTGTAGTCGCCGGCCATGAACCCGGGGACCAGCAGAACCGGGTCGGCGTCGCGGACGGGGTGGCTGCCGGCGTACGGCGTGCGGGTGCGGCGGTCGGTGACGCCGCGCACGGCGTGGCGGGAGGCCTCCCCCACCAGCCGGCCCTCGTGGAGCATCCGGACCAGCGGCGGCCGACGGAAGTCGTCGGGCAGCAGGAACGACGCCACCGGGTTCTTCTTCATGTTTCAACGCTATGGCGTCCAACCACCCCCTGTGAGGTGAACCACGCCGAAACGGACCAACGTGGTTCCAAAGATGGCTCCTACGGTCTACTAGCGGCATGGCCCTTCCGGTGTCCGACCTCCTCCGCGCGCCCGTCAGCACGGGCGTGGAGCTGTGCTACCAGACCTTCGGCGACCCCGACGGCGACCCGTTGCTGCTCGTCATGGGGCTCGGCGGGCCGCTGACCTGGTGGGACGAGGAGCTGTGCCGGATGCTCGCCGCCGACGGCTTCCACGTGGTGCGCTTCGACAACCGCGACGCCGGCCGCTCCTCGCGGCTGCGCGGCCGGGTCGGACAGGGCGCGCTCGTGCGTGCCTTCGCCGGACTGCCGGCCCGGGCGCCCTACTCGCTGGACGACATGGCCGCCGACGGCCTGGGCCTGCTCGACCACCTCGGCATCGACTCCGCGCACGTCGCGGGGGTGTCGATGGGCGGGATGATCGCCCAGACGATGGCGCTCGCGGCTCCGCGCCGGGTGCGCTCGCTGACCAGCATCATGTCCAGCACCGGCCGCCGCACGGTCGGCTGGCAGCACCCCTCGCTGCTGCTGCCGATGCTGTCGGGCAGCCGCGCCGACAAGGCGGCGTACGTCGAGCGCAGCGTGCGGCTGTGGTCGGCGATCGGCTCCCCGGGCTACCCGATGGCGGAGGCCGAGATGCGCGCGCGGGCCGAGGAGACCTACGAGCACGGCGTCAGCCAGGACGGCACGATGCGTCAGGTGATGGCCATCCTGACCCAGCCCGACCGCGGTCCGCGGCTGCGCAGCCTGCGAGTGCCGACCCTGGTCGTGCACGGCACCGCGGACAAGATGGTGCACGTCTCCGGCGGCCGGGCCACCGCGGCGGCCGTCCCCGACGCGGAGCTGCTGCTCGTCGACGGCATGGGCCACGACCTGCCCTCGGCGCTGTTCGAGACCTACGCGGCCGGCATCCGGCGTACGGCGGACCGCGCCGCTTCCCGCGACTGACCCGCGACCGACCCGGCCTCGAGCCGCCTGACCCGGGCCAGGCACGCACGGGGTGAGGCGCCGGTCTGCTCCCATGGCCTAGACCAGAGGGATGAGACCGGCGACTCGGAGCAGGCCACGGCCGCGGAGACGGGCCAGGGCGACCCTGGCCGTGGGACTGGGGGTGGCCCTGGCCTCGACGCTCGCCGCGTGCGGGTCCGAGGGCAAGCCGACGCTGACGTGGTACCTCAACCCCGACGGCCAGGAGACGCTGGCGGCGATCGCCGAGCGGTGCAGCACCGACGACTACGACATCGAGACCCGGCTGCTGCCCACCAGCGCCACCGACCAACGCGTGCAGCTGGCGCGGCGCCTCGCCGCCGAGGACTCCCAGACCGACCTGATGAACCTCGACCCGGTCTTCGTGCCGGAGTTCGCCAACGCCGGGTGGCTGCTGGAGCTGCCCGAGGACACCGTCACCGACGACACCCTCGAGGGGATCGCGGAGACGGTGCGCTGGGACGACGGCATCTACGCGGCACCCCTGTGGGCCAACACCCAGGTGCTGTGGTTCCGCAAGTCGCTGGCCGAGGAGGCCGGGCTCGACATGAGCCAGCCGGTCACCTGGGACCAGGTGATCGAGGCCGCCGCCTCGGTCGAGGGCGCCACGGTCGGGGTGCAGGCCAACAAGTACGAGGCGTACGTCGTGTGGATCAACGCGATGATCGAGGGCGCCGGCGGCCAGGTCATCGAGAACCCCCAGGAGGGCCGGGACGCCGAGGTCACCCTCGACACCGAGGCGGCCACCGAGGCCGCGCGCATCATCGAGAAGCTGGCCTCCTCCGAGGCCGCCCAGGGCGACCTGTCGGTCTCCAACGAGGGCACGGCGCTGGCCTACATGTACGGCCCGGACACCCCCGGTGAGTTCATGACGAACTGGACCTTCGTCTACAAGAACTACGAACCCTCGGACGCCAACGACTACACCCAGGAGCAGTTCAAGGACCTCGGCTGGGCGCGCTACCCCCGCACCGTCGAGGGCGAGGAGTCCGCGCCGCCGGTCGGCGGCATCGACATCGGGGTGGGTGCGTTCACGCCGTACCCCGACTTCGCCCGCGAGGCCGCCGCCTGCATCACCAGCGTCGAGAACCAGGTCGAGCTCGCCGTCACCGACGGGCTGATGCCGGCCACCCAGTCGGGGTACGACGCACCCCAGCTCGCCGATGCCTACCCGCCCGACCTGCTGGAGCTCTTCCGCACCAGCGTCGACGAGGGCGGCCCGCGCCCGAAGAGCGCGTTCTACGCCACGGTGTCCGGGGCCATCCAGGCCACCTGGCACCCGCCGGCCGAGGTGGACCCGCAGTCCACCCCGGAGGAGTCCGAGGAGTACCTCCAGGCCGTGCTCGAGGGGAAGGCCCTGCTGTGACCACCACCGTCGCCACACCCGAGACCGACGCCACGAAGGGACCGAAGGGCAAGCGCACCCCACCCGAACTGACCGAGCGCGCGCGGCACGAGAACAGTCTCGGTCGGCGGCTGGTCGCCCCCGCCGTCGTCGTGATGCTCGTGGTCACCGCGTTCCCGATCCTGCGGGCGCTGTGGCTCTCCTTCTACAGCTACTCGCTGACCGCGCCCGAGGAGCGGGAGTTCATCGGGATCAGCAACTACGTCACGGCGCTGACCGACCAGCTCTTCTGGCGCGACATCGGGGTCACCGTCCTCTACATGGTCGTCACGGTGGCCTTCGAGCTGGTCATCGGCTTCGCCTTCGCGCTGGTCATGCACCGCGTGATCTTCGCGAGGGGGCTGATCCGGACCTCCATCCTCATCCCGTACGGCATCATCACCGTCGTCTCCGGCTTCGCCTGGCAGTTCGCCTTCACCTACCAGAACGGCTTCGTCAACGGCTGGCTACCGTTCATCGACGCCGACTTCAACTGGTTCGGGGACACCGTCCCGGCGGTGATCGCGATCATGGTGAGCGAGATCTGGAAGACCACGCCGTTCATGTCGCTGCTGCTGCTGGCCGGCCTCGCCCAGGTCAGCGAGGACATGGTCGAGGCCGCCAAGGTCGACGGCGCCACGTGGTGGCAACGGATGTGGAAGGTCGTCATCCCCAACATGCGGGCCGCGATCATGGTCGCGGTGCTCTTCCGGGCGCTGGACGCCTACCGCATCTTCGACAACATCTTCGTCATGACCGCCGGTGCCCAGGGCACCGAGTCGATCTCGTTCCTGACCTACCGCCAGAGCATCGAGCAGTTCCAGCTCGGCATGGGCTCGGCGCTGGCAGTGCTGCTGTTCCTCTCGGTGCTGTTGGTGGCCTTCCTCATCGTGAAGCTCTTCCGCGTCGACCTGGCCCAGGCCCGAGGGGAGTGAGGCACCCGTGAAGCAGAAGATCGGTCTCGCCGTCGGGGTGGTGCTGGTGCTCGCGTGGTGCCTGCTCCCCGTGGCCTGGATCCTCGCCCTGTCCTTCAAGAGCCAGTCGGCGGTCTCCAACGGCTCCGACCCGGGCTTCCTGCCGCTGGACTCCTTCACCGGCCTGGACAACTACCGCGCGGTGTGGGAGGACGACCAGTTCCGCCGGGCGATCATCAACTCCATCGGCATCAGCCTCATCGCGACGCTGCTGTCGGTCATGATCGCCACGCTGGCGGCGTACGCCATCGCGCGCCTGGAGTTCACGGGCAAGAAGATGGTGCTCACCACCGCGCTGGCGATCGCGATGTTCCCGGTGGTCTCGCTGGTCAGCCCGCTCTTCGACCTGTGGCGCACCATCGGCCTCTACGACACCTGGCCGGGGCTGATCCTGCCCTACATGTCGTTCACGCTGCCGCTGGCGATCTGGACGCTGTCGGCGTTCTTCCGCGAGATCCCGTGGGAGATGGAGCAGGCCGCCCAGGTCGACGGGGCGACGTCCTGGCAGGCCTTCCGCAAGGTGATCGTGCCGCTGGCCGCGCCGGGGGTCTTCACCGCCGCGATCCTGACGTTCTTCTTCGCCTGGAACGACTTCGTCTTCGGCATCACGCTCACCTCCACCGAGAACGCCCGCCCCATCCCCGCGGCGCTGTCGTTCTTCGTCGGGCCCGACCCGTTCCAACGGCCCGCCGGCCTGCTCGCCGCCGCCGCCGTCATCGCGACCATCCCCATCGTCGTGATCGTCCTGCTGTTCCAGCGCAAGATCGTCGCCGGGCTGACGTCCGGCGCAGTGAAGGGATGACCCCGTGGCCGCCATCAGCCTGAAGAACATCGTCAAGAAGTACGGCGACGGCTTCCCGGCCGTCAACGACGTCTCCATCGAGATCGCCGACGGGGAGTTCGTCATCCTGGTCGGCCCGTCAGGGTGCGGGAAGTCGACGCTGCTGCGGATGATCGTCGGCCTGGAGGACATCACCTCGGGCGACCTGGTCATCGGGGACCGGAAGGTCAATGACCTGGCCCCGCGCGACCGCAACCTGGCGATGGTCTTCCAGAACTACGCGCTCTACCCGCACCTGTCGGTTTACGAGAACATCGCGTTCCCGCTGCGGCTGGCCGGCGCCGAGGACTCCGAGGTCGACGAGAAGGTGCGCGCGGCCTCGAAGACCCTCGAGCTCGACGAGCACCTCGACCGCAAGCCCGGCAACCTCTCCGGTGGCCAGCGCCAGCGCGTGGCGATGGGGCGGGCGATCGTCCGCGACGCCGACGCGTTCCTCTTCGACGAGCCCCTGTCCAACCTCGATGCCAAGCTGCGCGGGCAGATGCGCACCGAGATCTCCCGACTGCAGAAGCGGCTGGGCATCACCACGGTCTACGTCACCCACGACCAGACCGAGGCGATGACTCTCGGCGACCGGGTGGCGGTGCTCAAGCGCGGGGTCCTGCAGCAGCTGGCCAGCCCGCGCGAGCTCTACGAGAACCCCGGCAACCTGTTCGTCGCCGGCTTCATCGGCTCCCCGCCGATGAACTTCCTGCCCGCCGAGGTGGAGGGGACCAGCGTCAAGCTGCCCTTCGGCACGGTCGAGATCGGGGAGGAGAAGGCGGCCAAGGCACGCGACCGCGGCCTGCTCATCGCCGGCATCCGGCCCGAGCACTTCGAGGACGCCTCCCTGGTGGAGTCCGGCGACGTGGCGGCCTCCAGCTTCAAGGCGAGCGTCGAGGTCGTGGAGTGGCTCGGCAACGAGACCTACGCCTACATCCCCTTCGAGGCCCCGCCGGAGGTGGAGAAGCAGCTCAAGCAGCTCGAGGAGGACCTCGACGGGGAGTCCCTGCGCACCCAGCTGGTCGTCACCCTCGACGGCTCCTCGAGGATCGCCGAGGGCGACGAGGCCGAGATCTGGCTGGACGCCTCGAAGATGCACCTGTTCGACCCCGCCACCGGCGAGAACCTCACCGTCGACCGCGACCACGCTGGCCAGATCGTCGGGGACTCCATGGCGGCTGCCGCCGAGCAGCCCGCGGCCGCGGGCTGAGGCCGACTCGGCGCTGGTTCGAGCGTCACTCGGCGCTGGTTCGGGCGTCACTCGGCGCTGGTGCGAGCGCGACTCGGCGCCAGTTCAACGGATCGTCGAACTGGCGCCGGGTGAGCCTTGAATCGGTGCCGAGTCAGCGTTGAACCGGCGCCGGAGTGAGCGTCACTCGGAGAGTCGCTCCCCCGTCTCGGTGTCGAAGACGTGCACGTGCTGCGGGTCGGTCGTGACGTGGAAGACCTCGCCCTTGCGCCCGTGGCTGCGACCCGACGTACGCACGATGAGGGCCGAGGGGGTGCCCTCGACGTCGCAGGTGCCGTAGACGTAGGCGTCCGCGCCGAGCTCCTCGACGACGGTCGTGGTGACCGGGAGGCCCTCGCCGGGGCCGACGATGCGCCAGTTCTCCGGGCGCACGCCGACGGTGATGCGGCCGTTCATCTTCTTCGCCGCCACCGGGTCGACCGGCACCTCGTAGCCGCCGATGACCGCCTTGCCGTCCTTGGCGACGGCCTCGATGAGGTTCATCTGCGGGGAGCCGATGAAGCCGGCGACGAAGAGGTTCGCGGGCTTGTCGTAGAGCGCGAGCGGGGTGTCGACCTGCTGGAGGACACCGAGCTTCATGACGGCGACCCGGTCGCCCATCGTCATGGCCTCGACCTGGTCGTGGGTCACGTAGACGGTGGTGATGCCGAGGTCCTGCTGCAGCTTGGCGATGTCGGTGCGGGTCTGCACGCGCATCTTGGCGTCGAGGTTCGACAGCGGCTCGTCCATGCAGAAGACCTGCGGCTGGCGCACGATCGCGCGGCCCATGGCGACGCGCTGGCGCTGGCCACCGGAGAGCGCCTTGGGCTTGCGCTCGAGGTACTCGGTGAGGCCGAGCATCCGCGCGGCCTCCTCGACGCGCTTGGTGCGCTCCTCGGTCGGCATCTTGGCCATCTTGAGCGCGAAGCCCATGTTCTCGGCGACGGTCATGTGCGGGTAGAGCGCGTAGTTCTGGAAGACCATGGCGATGTCGCGGTCCTTGGGCGGGAGGTGGGTGATGTCCCGGTCGCCGATCCGGATGGTCCCCGAGTTCACCTCCTCCAGGCCCGCGAGCATGCGCAGGGTCGTGGACTTGCCGCACCCGGACGGGCCGACGAGCACCATGAACTCGCCGTCCTTGATCTCCAGGTCGATGCCGGGCACGGCCGGGGTGTCAGCCCCGGGGTACCAGCGCTGGGCCTTCTCGAAGGTCACCGATGCCATTGCTGTGTCTCCATTCACCGGCAGGTACGAGCCGGACGATCCGTCGTGAAGTGACGCAGGTCACCCTAGCCCAGGCGTAAGCGCTTGCACAGTCCGGTCGCTGCCGGGTCGCTCGGCATCGACGTACACGCTGGAACCGAGCTCGACGAACTGCGCCGACCGCTCCCGGTAGGCCTCGCGCACCTCCTGGCTGATCCGCATCGAGCAGAACTTCGGCCCACACATCGAGCAGAAGTGCGCGGTCTTGGCGGCCTCGGCCGGCAGCGTCTCGTCGTGGTACTCCTGGGCCAGCGGCGGGTCCAGGGACAGCGCGAACTGGTCGTGCCAGCGGAACTCGAAGCGCGCACGCGAGAGCGCGTCGTCCCACTCCCGGGCGCGCGGGTGGCCCTTGGCGACGTCCGCGGCGTGGGCGGCGAGCTTGTAGGTCACCACGCCGGTGCGCACGTCGTCGCGGTCCGGCAGCCCGAGGTGCTCCTTGGGGGTGACATAGCAGAGCATCGCCGTCCCGTGCGCGGCGATGGTCGCGGCACCGATGGCGGAGGTGATGTGGTCGTAGCCGGGCGCCACGTCCGTGGCCAGCGGGCCGAGGGTGTAGAACGGCGCGCCATGGCACCACTCCTGCTGGAGCCGGACGTTCTCCTCCACGAGGTCCAGCGGCACGTGGCCGGGCCCTTCCACCATGACCTGCACGTCGTGGGCCCAGGCCCGTTCGGTCAGCTCCGCGAGTGTGCGCAGCTCGGCCAGCTGGGCCGGGTCGTTGGCGTCGGCGAGACACCCGGGGCGCAGCCCGTCACCGAGGGAGAAGGACACGTCGTAGGCCGCCAGCAGCTCGCAGAGCTCGTCGAAGTGCGTGTACAGGAAGTTCTCCTCGTGGTGGGCCAGGCACCAGCCCGCCATGATCGATCCCCCGCGGGAGACGATCCCCGTGACCCGGTCGACGGTCAGCGGGACGTGCCGCAGCAGCACCCCGGCGTGCACGGTCATGTAGTCCACGCCCTGCTCGCACTGCTCCAGCACCGTGTCGCGGTAGACCCCCCACGACAGCCGGGCCGCGTCACCGCCGACCTTCTCCAGGGCCTGGTAGATCGGGACCGTCCCGATCGGGACCGGTGACGCCCGCAGCACCGCCTCGCGGGTGGCGTGGATGCCGGGCCCGGTCGAGAGGTCCATGACCGTGTCCGCGCCCCAGCGCACGGCCCAGGCGAGCTTCTCGACCTCCCCGGCGGTGTCGGAGGTGACCGCACTGGTGCCGATGTTGGCATTGATCTTCACCAGGAACCGACGGCCGATGACCATCGGTTCCAGCTCGGGGTGCCGCACGTTGGCAGGGATGATCGCGCGCCCGGCGGCCACCTCGCTGCGCACCAGCTCGACGTCGCAGCCCTCGCGGGCGGCGGCGTAGCGCATCTCCTCGCTGACCACCCCCGCGCGCGCCAGTGCCAGCTGCGTGACGAGGCTTCCCCCGCGCGACCGCAGCCACGGCTCGCGCAGCGGCGGCAGCGTGCCGTCGGGCCGGGGCTCGGGACCGGCGGTCGTGTAGCGGTCGAAGCTCTCGCCGTTGGTCAGGTGCACCCGGGTCACGGGGACCTGCACGCCGTCGTGGTCGACGAGCACCCGTTCGTGCGAGGGGTGCAGCGCGGCGGGCTTCGGGTCGGAGGGGTGGGTGTCGGTCATGCTCTCTCCTGGGGTGGGTGGCGGATGGTCAGGTCGATGTGCGGGACAGGGCCGCGGCCGCGGCCCAGCCGCCAGTCGCGGCCGGCGCGCAGCCGCTCGGTGACCAGGGCGGCCGCCTGCTCGGCGGCGGTGCGCGCGGAGCCGCCCCCGGCGAGCAGCGCCGCGAGGGCGGCACTGTGGGTGCACCCGGTGCCGTGGTCGTTGTGGGTGGCCACCGCCACGTGGGCCAGCGGCACCGGCGCGAGGCCGGGCTCGGCCCACCAGTCGGTCACCCCGGCGCCCGGCTCCCCGGCACCCTCGCCGGCACCGTCGCCGCCGGTCAGCAGCACGGTGCATCCCGTGTCGGCCAGCGCGGCGGCCGACTCGCGTGGTGGCAGGTCGCGGCCGAGCAGGGCGCGCGCCTCGTCGTGGTTGGGGGTGGCGAGTGCGGCGACCGGCAGCAGGACCCGTGCGTAGGCGGCGGCCACGGCCGCGTCACCGAGCACCGCCCCGCTGGTGGCGACGAGCACCGGGTCGACGACCAGCGGCCGCGCGCGGTCGCCCCCGAGCCGGTGTGCCACCAGCTCGACGACCGCGGGGTCGCCGAGCATCCCGGTCTTGGCCGCCGCCACCGGCAGGTCGTCGAGGACCGCGTCGAGCTGCGCGGCGACCTCCGCGAGGGGCACGCGGAGGACCGACCGGACTCCGGTCGTGTCCTGGGCCGTCACCGCGGTGACGACGCAGGCGCCGTGCACGCCGAGAGCGGCGAAGGTGGTGAGGTCGGCGGCCAGGCCGGCCGCACCGCCGGAGTCGGTGCCGGCGACCGAGAGCGCGACGGGCGGGGTGGTCATCGCAGCACCTGCAGCAGCCGGGCCACCTCGGCGGCCGGGTCCGCGGCGCGCATGACCGCCCCCATGACCGCCACGCCGCTCGCCCCGGCGGCGAGGGCGTCGGCCGCGTTGCGGTGGTCGATCCCCCCGAGCGCGTACGTCGGCAGCGGCGCCCGCGCGAACCAGGCCGGGTCCACCGACGGGCCGTGGCCGGGCTTACTGGGGCTCGGCGCCCAGGGCGACAACGTCGCCCACCGCGCCCCCTGCGCGGCGGCCACGCGCAGGTCCT
Organism: Nocardioides ginkgobilobae; assembly: GCF_054781275.1. Taxonomy (NCBI): domain Bacteria; kingdom Bacillati; phylum Actinomycetota; class Actinomycetes; order Propionibacteriales; family Nocardioidaceae; genus Nocardioides; species Nocardioides ginkgobilobae. The sequence continues at coordinate 240,647 of NZ_BAAGUS010000001.1, forward strand.
CGAGTCCGTGGCAGGAACGGCCGTGGCGACTCCCCGGGGCGGGCACCGGTTGGTGCGCGGCCAGGTGCACGCCCGCGGCCCCCGGGTGCCGCCGGCGCGAGGTCAGCACCTCGAGCCCGGGGATCGTTCCCAGGCGCTCGACCAGGGCCGACCAGGCAGCCTCGGGCAGGTCGTGCTCGCGCACCACGACGGTCCCGAGCCCCTCGGCGACGCACTCCGCGACGGTACGCACCAGCCCGCGGCCCAGCCGCAGCTGGGCACGATCGGTGAGGAGCAGCAGCCGCGTCACGTGCCCACCCGTCCGACGAGCGGGCTGGAGGCACGAGCATGGGCGCGACGCGGGATGCGTCCTGCCCCGGCTGCCAGCCGGCCGGCCTCGACCGCCGTTGCCAGCGCGGCGCCCATCCGCACCGGGTCCGCAGCGCGGGTGACGGCGCTGGCCGCCAGCACCGCGGTGCAGCCGAGCTCCAGCGCCAGGGCCGCGTCGCTGGCAGTGCCGATGCCGGCGTCGAGCACGACCGGGACGTCGACGGCGGCGACCACCGCCTCGATCGCGAGGGGGTCCAGCACCCCCAGCCCGGACCCGATCGGCGAGCCGAGCGGCATGACCGCCGCGCAGCCGACGTCGACCAGTCGTCGCGCGAGCACCGGGTCGGCGGTGGTGTAGGGCAGCACGGTGAAGCCCTGGCCGACGAGCTCGCGTGCCGCGGTGAGGAGCTCCACCGCGTCGGGCAGCAGGCTGGCCTCGTCCCCGATGACCTCGAGCTTGACCCAGTCGGTGCCGAGCGCCTCTCGCGCCAGGCCCGCGGTCAGCACCGCCTCGTGGGCCGAGCGGCAGCCGGCGGTGTTGGGGAGCACCCGCACGCCGTGCTCGCGCAGCAGCGGGAGCAGGCCGCCGGCCGCGGACGACGACGTGCGCCGCACCGAGACCGTCACCGCCGCGGGACGGGCAGCGGCCAGCAGGTCCGGGAGCAGCGCCAGGTGGGGCAGGCCGCCGGTGCCGAGCAGCAGCCGGGACTCGAGCTGCTCGCCCGCGAGGGCCCACGTCGCACCGCTCACCCGCCCTGCACCGCCGTCACGACCTCGACCCGGTCGCCGTCGCGCAGCCGACGTACGGCGTGCTCGGCACGGGGCACCACGGCCCCCTCCACGGCGACGGCAACCCCTTCCGGGTCCGGGACCAGGTCACGGACGGTCACGTCGTCGGGCAGCCGCACCGGCTCGCCGTTGAGGTGGATCTGCGTCATCGCTCCTCCAGGAGACGTCGGGGATCGGTGAGGGGGTGCACGGACCCGTGCTCGAGGTGGTCGGCGACCAGCTGCGCGGTCAGGGGCGCGAGCAGCACCCCGTGCCGGAAGTGGCCGGCGGCCAGGACGACCGACGGGTCGAGCGTGGGACCCACCAGCGGCAGGTCGTCGACGGTCCCGGGCCGGTCGCGAGCGGCGAGCTCGACGACCTCGGCCCGGTCGAGGCCGGGGAGCAGGGTCGTGGCGGCGCTCAGCAGCCGACGCACTCCCTCCGCGGTCACCACGGGTGGTCCGTCGTGCTCCTCGACGGTGGCGCCGACGACCACCTCGCCACCGGGCCTCGGGACCACGTAGACCGGCTCCCCCGCCACCCAGCCGCGCACCGTGCGCCCCGGCGGCTCGGCGACGCACAGGCGCAGGACCTCTCCGCGCACCGGCCGCACCAGGCCCGAGTACGGCGCGGGCAGGCGGGCCCCCGTGGCGAGCACCGTCACGTCGGGTGCCCGGCCGCCCGGTGAGGGCACGACCGGCACCCGGGCGGCCAGGGCCGCCAGCACCTCCCGCGGGTCGACCCGGTGGTCGTCGGGCAGCAGCAGGCCGCCGGCGACCCGGCCGAGGCCGGGCTCCAGGTCGCGCAGGGCGTCGGGGTCCAGGGCCTCGGCGGGCCGGTCGAGCAGCGTCGCCTGACGACGTACGTCGAGCAGGTCGCCGTGGTCGTGGCCGACCAGCAGCGTGCCGCCGCGCGGCAGGGCGACCCCGAGGAGGGCTGCGAAGCGCGGCCAGAGCCCGAGGCTGCGCCGGCCCAGCTCGAGGACGCCCGGCGCCGCCCAGGTCGCCTCGGCGGCCGGCGCGAGCATCCCCGCGGCGACGCCCGAGGCCCCCGAGCCAGGGGCCCGGTCGACGACCTCGACCTCGTGGCCGCGACGCAGCAGCTCCGCGGCCACGGCGAGCCCGACGATGCCGGCGCCGCGCACCCGCACCCGCAGTCGTGTGGACACGACGCCCCTCAGGCGACCGCGGCGACCAGCTCCCGGGCAGCGGCCAGCGGGTCCGCGGCCGCCCACACCGCGGCCAGCACGGCCGCGCCGTGGGCGCCGTGAGCCCGGGCCTCGCGGGCGCGGTCGGGGTCGAGGCCGCCGATCGCGACGAGGGGCAGCCCCCCGGCGGCTGCCCGCAGCGCTGCCGGCCCGAGGGGCGCGGGCAGGCCGCTCTTGGTCGTCGTGGCGTGCAGCGGCCCCAGGCCGGCGTAGTCGGCGCCGTCCGCGCCGGCCCGGGCGACCGCCGCAGCATCGCGGCACGTGGCCCCGACGACGAGGTCGGGCGCCAGGCGCCGGGCGACGGTGACCGGGAGGTCCTCGGCACCCAGGTGGACACCATCAGCGCCACTCGCCAGCGCGACGTCGAGGCGGTCGTCGACGACGACGAGCGCACCGAGGGGGCGTACGGACTCCAGGACGCACTCGACCAGGGCGAGGCAGGCGCGGTCGCTGCCGGTCTTGTCCCGCACCTGGAAGCCGGCGACGCCGGCGCGGACGAGACCGGGCAGCAGGGCCAGGTCGTGGTCGGGTCCGACCAGCACGAACAGCCTGGGGAGGGGACGGTGCAGCAAGGGGTGCTCCTGACGCTTCCTTCGCCGGCTTTACCCGGATCAGGTTCGACGGTCGGAGCGGCCCCAGCTCCCTCTCAGCCCGCTGCCGCGAGCTCCCGTGGTGGACGATCGGAACGGTAGCGCGCCCGGGGTGCGGGCCGTCAAGGGGTCGTGCGACCCACCGGCGTAGGCTCAGCACTCGTGGCTGACGCAGAGTTCCGGTACTCCGACCTCCTCCCCACCGGCCAGGACGACACGCCCTACCGGCTGATCACGACCGAGGGCGTCTCGACCGTGGAGGTCGACGGGCGCACGTTCCTCAAGGTCGACCCCGAGGCGATCCGGCGGCTGACGGCCGAGGCGATGCACGACATCTCCCACTACCTGCGGCCCGCGCACCTCGCGCAGCTGCGCAGGATCATCGACGACCCCGAGGCGTCGGGGAACGACCGCTTCGTGGCGACCGACCTGCTCAAGAACGTCAACATCTCCGCCGGCGGCGTGCTGCCGATGTGCCAGGACACCGGCACCGCGATAGTCATGGGCAAGAAGTCCGAGGGCGTCCTGACCGGGGCCGAGGACGGCGAGGCGATCAGCAAGGGCGTCTACGACGCGTACACCAAGCTGAACCTGCGCTACTCCCAGCTCGCCCCGCTGACGACGTACGACGAGAAGAACACCGGCACGAACCTGCCGGCCCAGATCGAGATCTACTCCACCGCCGAGGGCCCGAAGGGTCCGGAGTACAAGTTCCTCTTCATGGCCAAGGGCGGCGGGTCGGCCAACAAGTCGTTCCTGTTCCAGGAGACCAAGGCGATCCTCAACCCCAAGCGGATGCTGGAGTTCCTCGACGAGAAGATCCGCTCGCTCGGGACGGCCGCGTGCCCGCCGTACCACCTGGCCGTCGTCATCGGCGGGACGAGCGCGGAGTTCGCGCTGAAGACCGCGAAGTACGCCTCGGCGCACTACCTGGACAACCTCCCGACCGAGGGGTCGATGGACGCCCACGGCTTCCGCGACCTCGAGCTGGAGGAGGAGGTCTTCAAGCTGACCCAGTCCTTCGGCATCGGTGCCCAGTTCGGCGGCAAGTACTTCTGCCACGACGTCCGCGTCGTCCGGCTGCCGCGCCACGGCGCCTCGTGCCCGGTCGCGATCGCCGTCTCCTGCTCCGCCGACCGGCAGGCGCTGGGCAAGATCACCGCCGAGGGTGTCTTCCTCGAGCAGCTCGAGACCGACCCGGCGAAGTACCTCCCCGACACCACCGACGAGGCGCTGTCGGCGTCGGAGGACGACGTCGTGCGCATCGACCTCAACCAGCCGATGGCCGACATCCTGGCCACGCTGTCGCAGCACCCGGTCAAGACCCGGCTCTCGCTGACCGGCCCGCTCGTGGTGGCGCGCGACATCGCGCACGCCAAGATCCAGGAGCGGCTCGACGCGGGCGAGGACATGCCGCAGTACATGAAGGACCACGCGGTCTACTACGCCGGCCCGGCCAAGACCCCCGAGGGCTACGCGTCGGGCTCCTTCGGTCCCACGACGGCGGGCCGGATGGACTCCTACGTGCAGTCCTTCCAGGCGGCGGGCGGCTCGATGGTGATGCTGGCCAAGGGCAACCGCTCCAGGGTCGTCACCGAGTCCTGCGCCGAGCACGGCGGGTTCTACCTCGGCTCGATCGGCGGCCCCGCCGCCCGGCTGGCCCAGGACTGCATCAAGTCGGTCGAGGTGCTGGAGTACCCCGAGCTCGGCATGGAGGCGGTCTGGAAGATCGAGGTCGAGGACTTCCCGGCCTTCATCGTCGTCGACGACAAGGGCAACGACTTCTTCACCGACCCCTCGGGCGCGGTGACGGTGCCGATCTCGGGCATCCGGGTGCGTTCGGCGGAGTAGCCGGTCGCACCGGCGCCGGGTCACCCCGAACCGGCGCCGAGTCAGCCTCGAACCAGCGCCGAGTCGGCGTGGACGTGCTGGTGCGGGTCAGTTCCTGTTCGAGCCGGACCGGGCGTTGGGGCCGGTGGGGCCCTCGTCGACCCTGCCGGACTCGCCGTCGGGCTGACCGGCGACCGCCTGGTCGTCGCTGATCGGCTCGTCGGCGCGCTCGAGGTTGCCCACCTCCGAGACCTGGCCCTCGGACGCCTGGCCCTCGCGGCCGTCGGACTGCTCCGCGGGCTCGCGCTGCGCCTGCTCCCGGCCGTCCTGCTGCCGCTCGTGCCGCCGGTCGTCCTCGCGCTCGCTCATGCCCCCGAACGTAGTCCGCGGGAGTCGCGGTCCGTTCACCCGACCGGTCGAGCGCCGGGGACGAGCAGGGACGGCGTACGCCGTCAGCGGCGAGGCGCGCCGGGGGGCACCGGGTCCGGCGGCGGGTGGTCCCCCACGGCCTCGTGCTCGCGCTCGCGCACGGCGACCCGGATCTGCTCGAGGTTGTTGCGCAGCAGGTCGGAGACCAGCTCGTCCATGCGCGGGTCGCCCAGCATGTCGACCACGACCCGCAGGACGGTCTCGGAGACCTCCGAGACCAGCGTGTCGTAGCCGGGGAACCGGCTGACCAGGCGCAGGTTGGGGTCGGCCCGCACCTTCTCGAGCGCCAGCGCCTTCAGCTCGTCGTGGTTCTCGACGAGCGCGTCGGAGATGTTCTTGGTGTAGTGCCCGGTCCGGATCACCGCGACCACCTCGTCGAGCACGACGATCGTCAACGGGCGCTTGATGAGGCCGAGCAGCTTGTAGGCCAGCTGGCTCGCGCGGCGCACGACCCAGGGCCGGTGCATCCCCATCCGCACCAGCAGGGCCCCGACGATCGCCGAGGCGATCGAGCCGCCGACCACGACGGTCAGGACCAGGAGCAGCACCTCCAGGGTGCTGAGTCCGTCGAGCCAGGCGTTCACGCTCCGAGAGTACGGAGCAGCGGCTCATCCCAGCGGCGCGTTGTGCGACAGCCCGCCGCCCCAGGCCGCGACGGCGGCGGCCACCAGGAGCAGGGCAGGCGCGAGCGGCACCACGACCGACCGCCCCCGGTGAGCACGCCGGTGGCTGCCGGCGGCCGCCGGGTCGACCGCCCCGGTGCCCGGCGGCAGGGCGAGCGCGGCGACGAGCGGCACCATGAGCAGCAGGCTCGGGTAGGCCCAGTCGAAGTCCATGCCGGAGTGCAGGCCCAGGACCAGCAGCGTCACCGCCGCGCCGACCTGCGTGAGGTCCCCGCGCCGTACGGCGGCGGGCAGCGCGCGCGCCACCGTCCACGCCACGGTGGCGAGCACCCCGAGCAGCGGCAGCGCCAGCAGCAGCCCGCCGTCGGAGAGCGCCTGGAGGTAGCCGTTGTGCGCGTAAGCCGTCGCCCCCGCCCGCTCCCCCACCTCGGCCGCGACGGTGCCGGCCCGGAAGCCGTCGAACCCGCCACCCGTGAGCGGCCAGCGGGCGAAGACGTCCCAGGCCGCAGCCCAGTCCTCGACCCGGGTGACGCCGTTGTCGACGAAGCTCTCGGAGCGCGCCGCCGTGCCGGCCGTCGGGGCCACCCGCTCGTCGAAGAACGGCGGCCCCGTCAGCACCCAGCTCGTCGCCCACCCCAGGGCCAGGCCACCCAGCACGCGCAGCCGCGGGGCGACCGAGCGGCCGGCGAGGGCGAGCAGCAGGACGGCGCCGAGGAGCAGCGCCAGCTGCGAGCCCCGGCTGGTGGTGAAGAGCGTCCCGGCGACGGCCAGCGGCGCCACGACCCAGCCGAGCCGCGCGAGCCGGCCGCCCTCGGCGAGGGTGGCCAGCGCCAGCACCGCCGAGGCGGCCAGGAAGATGCCGACCTGGTTGTGCCAGTAGAACGTCCCCTGGAACAGCCTCTCGGGGTCCTGCGCCCCCCACCAGGGCAGCCAGCCCTGCGCGAACTGCGCGCCACCGGCGCCCAGCAGTGCGGTGAGCAGCACGAGGCGGCGTACGTCGTCGCGAGCCCAGGCCAGCAGCAGGAGCCCGGTCTGGGCGGTGAGCACCCAGGCCGCCGCGTCGTCGCGGCCGGCGAGACCGGTGGGCGCGGTGAGCACGACCGCGACGGCACCGAGCGAGAGCGCGTGACCCAGGAGCATCACCGGTCGGCGCAGCACCCGGTCCGGCCGGACCAGCAGCCAGCCGAGGGCGGCCAGCGCGCACCCGACCGAGAGCACGTGCGGCTCGCGCCCACCGGTCCCCCAGGTGAGGTACGTCGCCCACCAGGCGAGCCCGGCCACCGCGACCGCGTCCGGCAGGTGGCGCCGGGCGGTGCGGAGGTGCCGGCGCGCGGGCGCGTGGGGCTGCGGCGCTGGTGCCAGGTCGGTCCCGGTGTCGAGCAGGGTCACGTCCGGTGTCTCGGACGTCGCGGACCGCGACTTGACCGCCCTCACCCCTCCGCGCGTGCGGCGACCGGCCACGACCGCACTAGCGTCGGCGGCATGAGCAGTGAGCGTGAGGACCGGGAGTTCCGCACCGAGCACGACTCGATGGGAGAGGTGCAGGTGCCGGCGCAGGCGTTGTGGCGGGCCCAGACCCAGCGCGCGGTCGAGAACTTCCCGATCAGCGGCACCCCGATCGAGCCCGCGCTCGTGCACGCGCTGGGGCACGTCAAGGCGGCCGCGGCGCTGGCGAACGGCGAGCTCGGGGTGCTCACCGAGGAGCAGGTGGGGGCGATCGTGACGGCGGCGAGCGCCGTGGCCGCGGGGGAGCACGACGACGCCTTCCCGGTCGACGTCTTCCAGACGGGCTCGGGCACCAGCTCCAACATGAACGCCAACGAGGTCGTCGCCACCCTCGCGGCCCGCGCGGGGACGCAGGTCCACCCCAACGACCACGTCAACGCCAGCCAGTCCAGCAACGACACCTTCCCCACCGCGATCCACGTCGCGGCGACCCTCGCGGTCACGGGCGACCTGCTCCCTGCCCTGGACGTGCTGGCGGGCTCGCTGGAGGCCAAGGCCGAGGAGTTCGCCGACCTGGTCAAGGCCGGACGCACGCACCTCATGGACGCCACCCCGGTGACGCTGGGGCAGGAGTTCTCGGCGTACGCCGCCACGGTGAGGTACGCCGGCGAGCGGCTGCACTCCGTGCTCCCCCGCGTCCGCGAGCTGCCCCTGGGCGGCACCGCGGTCGGCACCGGCATCAACGCCCCGGACGGGTTCGCCGCCCGGGCGATCGAGCTGCTCGGCGAGCGCACCGGTCAGCCCTTCACCGAGGCCCGCAACCACCTCGAGGCCCAGGGCACCCGCGACTCGCTCGTGGAGCTGTCCGGCGTCCTGCGCACGATCGCGGTCGGGCTGACCAAGGTCTGCAACGACCTGCGCTGGATGTCCTCCGGCCCGACGACCGGCCTGGCCGAGATCCACCTGCCCGACCTCCAACCGGGCTCGAGCATCATGCCGGGCAAGGTGAACCCGGTCCTGCCTGAGGCGACCCTCATGGTCTGCTTCCAGGTCATCGGCAACGACGCGGCCGTCACCGCCGCCGGCGCCAGCGGCTCCTTCGAGCTCAACGTCGCGATGCCCGTCATCGCCCGCAACGTCCTGGAGTCGGTGCGGCTGCTCGCCGCCTCCACCCGTGTGCTGGCCACCCGCTGCATCGACGGCATCACCGCCGACGCCGAGCGCATGCGCACCTATGCCGAGTCCTCGCCCTCGGTCGTCACGCCGCTCAACAAGCACCTCGGCTACGAGGAGGCCGCGAAGATCGCCAAGGCCGCGCTCGCCGAGGGCCGCACCATCCGCGAGCAGGTGCTGGCCATGGGCTACGTCGAGCGCGGGGACCTCACCGAGGCCGAGCTCGACGCGGCCCTCGACGTGGACGCAATGACCGGCCGCTGAGCGGCCCCGGGAGCGCCGGCCTCAGCGCAGGCCGACCGGCTCCCCGGCGTACCTCTGCAGCGTGGCGCGGACCTCCTCGGTCATCGCCCACGAGGCGTTGGTGCGGTGGTCCCACAGCACGCACGAGGTCTCCGCGACGATTGCCGGCGCGTGGTCCGCGGCGACGCGCAGCTGCGAGGCGACCGTGAAGGAGGAGCGGCCGACGCGGGTGACCCAGAGCCGCACGCGGAAGGAGGTGTACGCCGCGAAGCGCATCTCCGCGTGGTAGTCCACCCGCTGCGACCCGACGAGCTCGACGACGCCGTCGGGCAGCCCGCCGAGCAGGCCGAGCCGGTCCCCGGCCGGAGGCTGCAGCTCGGCGTAGCGGAAGAAGAGGATGCGCGCCTCGTCGAGGATGCGGATCGCCTCGACGTTGTCGACGTGGCCGCCGAGGTTGACGTCACGCAGCCGCGCCTGGATCTCGCACTCGAAGACCTCGCTCACGCGAGACATGTTCCCAGGACGGTGCGGCGCTCGCGTGGCAGGCTGCTCGCATGAGAACCCTGCGCCTCGGGGCGCTGGCCGTGCTGTGCCTCGTCGCTCCACCGGGTGCGGCCGCCATCCCTCCGCCGACCGAGACCGACGTCAGCCTCCACGGGCTGCCCCGGGTCGAGGACGGCACCGGCGTGATCACGGTGCGCACGAGGGTCCCCGGCGACATCGCGCAGTGCTCCGGGACCCTGCGGTTACGGTTGATCGACCGGTCCGCGGGCGAGAAGGTGCTCGACGCGAGCAAGCCGATGGCCGAGCGGCGCCGGTTCCGCGTGGACCTCGAACCCGGCCGGTACCGGGTGGTCGGGGACTACGAGGTCGGCGAGAGGGACGGGTGCGCGAAGTCCCGGGACGTGCGGAAGCTGCGGGTCAGCGGCTGAGTCGCCCGCTCAGTACCAGTTGTTGCCCTGCTTGAACGACCAGGCGCTGCACGGGCTGCCGTAGGAGTCCTGGATGTAGTCCAGCCCCCAGCGGATCTGCACCTCGGCGTCGGTCATGTAGCCGGCCGGCAGGTCGTGGAGCTCCGTCAGGGCCTGGGGGATGCCGTAGGCCGAGGAGGTCGGGTTGTCGGCGTCGACGCGCCAGTCGCTCTCGCTGACCCACAGGGAGTCCAGGCAGGAGAACTGCTCGGTCCAGCCGTAGGTCGGCAGCAGCGCGCGCGCGATGTCGCGCGGGTCCTCGTCGGAGAGGTCCTCGCTGCGGGTGACGGCGTTGCCGGGCTCCTGGGACAGGGCGACCTGCTTGGCGGGGTCGGCGGCACCGCGCCGGTCGGCGGTGCGGGAGACCGCCTCCTCGCGGGTCTCGCGGCCCGCGGCGGCGGGGACGACGACCCCGGCCTCGGACGCCGGGTCGGCGGCGGCCAGCGTGGCGACGGTCGAGACCGGCGAGACGACGATGCCCGTGCCGACGGCCGCACCGGTGGCGGTGACGGCCACCGAGGCGACCATCGTCGTGCGGGCCGCGGTGCGCGCGGCAGCGGTGCGAGAGGCCTTGGGCGCGGCGTGCTTGGGCGTGTACTTCTTGTGCTTCGACACAGGCAGGAACCAGGGGGTCGACGGCGGGGGATGACGTGACCCTCAGGTCACGAAAGGGTCACGATGCCTGACGGGTGGGTTTGACGCAAAACGTCGTCCACAGGCCGGTGCCGGCCCACGCCGTACGACGACGCGCCGGCCCCGCGGGAGCGGGACCGGCGCGTGCCGAGGCCTGAGGGGTCTCAGACGACCATGTGCTCGAGCATCTCGGTGACCAGGGCTGCGATCGGCGAGCGCTCCGAGCGCGTGAGCGTCACGTGCGCGAAGAGCGGGTGGCCCTTGAGCTTCTCGATCACCGCGACGACGCCGTCGTGGCGCCCGACCCGCAGGTTGTCGCGCTGCGCGACGTCGTGGGTCAGCACCACCTTGGAGTTGGCGCCGATGCGCGAGAGCACGGTCAGCAGCACGTTGCGCTCCAGGCTCTGGGCCTCGTCGACGATGACGAAGGAGTCGTGCAGCGACCGGCCGCGGATGTGGGTCAGCGGGAGCACCTCGAGCATCCCGCGGTCGAGGACCTCCTCGATGACGTCGCGCGACGTCATGGCACCGAGGGTGTCGAAGACGGCCTGCGCCCAGGGCGACATCTTCTCCCCCTCCGAGCCGGGGAGGTAGCCGAGCTCCTGCCCGCCGACGGCGTAGAGCGGGCGGAACACCACGACCTTCTTGTGCTGGCGGCGCTCCATCACCGCCTCCAGACCGGCGCAGAGCGCGAGGGCCGACTTGCCGGTGCCGGCGCGACCGCCGAGGGAGACGATGCCGACCTCCGGGTCGAGCAGGTGCTCGAGGGCGATCCGCTGCTCCGCGGAGCGACCGTGCAGCCCGAAGGCCTCGCGGTCGCCGCGGACCAGGTGCACCCGCTTGTCGGCCCCGAGCCGGGCCAGCGCGGTGCCGCGGTCGGAGAGCAGCACCAGCCCCTGGTGGCACGGGAGCTGCCGCGCCTGGTCGAGGTCGATCACGCCGTCGTCGTACAGCTCGTCGAGGTCGGAGGCCTGCACCTCCAGCTCCGCCATCCCGGAGTACCCCGTGTCGGAGTCGGAGATGGTCTCGCCGCGGTACTCCTCGGCGTCCAGGCCGACCGCGGAGGCCTTGATCCGCAGCGGCAGGTCCTTGGAGACCAGCGTGACCGCGGCGCCCTCGTCGGCGAGGTTCTTGGCCACCGCCAGGATGCGCGTGTCGTTGTCACCGAGCCGGAACCCCGACGGCAGTGCGGCGGGGTCGGTGTGGTTGAGCTCCACGCGCAGGCTGCCGCCCTCGTCACCGATGGGGACGGGTGCGTCCAGCCGGCCGTGCAGGACGCGCAGCTCGTCGAGGTGGCGCAGCGCCGTGCGGGCGAAGTAGCCCAGCTCCGGGTGGTGCCGCTTGCCCTCGAGCTCGGTGATGACGACGACGGGCAGGACGACCTCGTGCTCGGCGAACCGGCGGATCGCGCCGGGGTCGGAGAGGAGGACGCTGGTGTCGAGCACGTAGGTGCGCACGAGCGGGGGCGGGGACTTCTTCCCCTGGGAGGCGGACTGCTGAGACGCGATGGCCTTGGACGGCACGGTTACCCCTCACGGGCCGGCGCGCGCACTCCTCGCTCCGCCCCACTAGCTCACGCGGTGGGACCGGGACGCCCGACGACGGGAGTGCCCGCCTCCGCTCGCACGGCAGGGGTTCGCCTGCTGTGCTGTGCAGTCGTGAGTGCTCACGATCGGGCCTCCAGGTGCGGTGAGCTTCCCCACTCACCGGTGCTTGGAAAAGTACGCCGCAGCCCGGGCGATCCCGGTCGACACGCCGTGTGCGGGGTGTGAACGCTGGGTGACGCGCGGGGGTGGGGGCGCGGCGGGGGTACTCCGAATCAGGATTGATACCGAGCGCACGCTCAGCATCAGAAATGATTCGGACTACCCACGACTCAGCGACTCAGGCCCCGAACCGCCGCTCGCGCTGGGCGTAGGCCCGGACCGCGCGGAGGAAGTCGACCTTGCGGAAGTCGGGCCAGTAGGCGTCGCAGAAGTAGAACTCCGACTTCGCGCTCTGCCACAGCAGGAACCCGCCCAGCCGCTGCTCCCCGCTGGTGCGGATGACCAGGTCGGGGTCGGGCTGGCCCCTCGTGTAGAGGTGCTCGGCGATCAGGTCGACGTCGACGTGGGCGGCGAGGTCCTCCATCGAGCGCCCCTCCGCCGCCGCCTCGCACAGCAGGGAACGGACGGCGTCGGCGATCTCGCGACGCCCGCCGTATGCGACGGCGACGTTGACGAGGGTCCCCTCGACGTCACGGGTGGCCTCGGCGGCGGCCTTGAGCCGCTCGGCGGTCTCGGCCGGCAGCAGGTCGAGGGCGCCGACGGGGTGCAGGCGCCAGCGACGCTGGTCGGCGAGGGAGTCCACCGCGTCGGCGATGATGCCGAGCAGCGGCTCGAGCTCGTGCGCGGGCCGGTTGAGGTTGTCGGTGGAGAGCAGCCACAGGGTGACCACCTCGACACCGATCTCGTCGCACCAGCCCAGCAGCGGCTCGATGTTGGCCGCCCCGGCGCGGTGGCCGTGCGCGGTGTCGCGTCCCACGGCCTTGGCCCACCGCCGGTTGCCGTCGAGCATCACCCCGACGTGGCGCGGCACCGACTCCGGCAGCCGGCGCACCAGGCGTGCTTCGTACGCCGGGTAGAGCACCCGCCGCACGCCCCGCTTCCAGTCCGCCACCGACCCAGGTTAAGCCTCGATCTACCGATTGTCGCCGTCGCGAGCGGCACCAGACGGGTGCGCTGGCAAGGCGGAGTGCCGAAGGCGGGCCCCCAGGCCCGTCGAGGCGTGACAACGCCGCCAGGGCGCCCGGATGGCGTCGCGCAGCAGGCGAGAATCGGTGGACCGAGGCTGAGCCCCGCAGGCCCCCGATGGCAGCCTCCCCGCAGGCCCCCGACGGCCCCCGACGGCCCCCTCCCCGCCGCGCCGGAGCCGAGTGGCCGCGGGCCGCCCGCGCGAGCCACGTCACGCTCCGCGACGAATGCCCGAAAGGGTGACCGCCCGGTACCGTGGAGGGCATGAGCCACCACGTGCCTGACTCCGTCCGTGCACGCGTCGACTCCATCCACGAGCACTGGGAGGACCTGCGCGAGGAGCTGCGCGAGCTCAAGCCCAAGCTCCGCGGCTGGCTGCACCTGGTCACCGCGCCGCTGACCCTCGCGGCCGGGATCGTGCTCGTCGCGCTGTCCCCCACCGCGGAGACCAAGATCGGCTCGGCCCTCTTCGGCGGCAGCGCGCTGGTGCTGTTCAGCGTCTCGGCGATCTACCACACCGGCACCTGGTCACCGCGGACGTGGACGTTCCTGCGCCGCTTCGACCACTCCAACATCTTCCTGCTCATCGCCGGCTCCTACACGCCCTTCGCGCTGATCCTGCTCGAAGGCACGCAGCGCACCGTGCTGCTCTCGGTCGTGTGGACCGGCGCCGTGCTCGGCGTGGGCTTCCGGGTCTTCTGGACCGACGCTCCGCGCTGGCTCTACACCCCGATCTACATCGCCCTGGGCTGGGCCGCGGTCTTCTTCATCCCGGGCTTCTACCGTGGGGCGACCGAGCTCGGCATGGGCACCGGCGTCGCGGTCTTCACCCTCATCGTGGTCGGTGGTGCGCTCTACACCCTCGGCGGCGTGGTCTACGGCTTCAAGCGCCCGAACCCCTCGCCGCAGTGGTTCGGCTTCCACGAGGTCTTCCACACCTTCACGATCCTGGCCTTCGTCAGCCACTACGTCGGCGTCTCGCTGGCGACGTACGCCCTGCGCTGACCTCCTGCGTCCGCGTCTCAGCCCACCAGCGCGAGCCCGACGACCACGGCGCAGGCCAGCACGAGCGTCGCGCCCGCGCGCGCGGCCAGCGTCGGGTGGCGGGTGACCAGCCGCTCGAGGACCTGGTAGGCCGCAGTCAGGACCGCCAGGACGACGGTCACGTGCAGCAGCGCCGCCAGCCCGACCCCGAGGACGGCCCCCGCCCGCGCGAAGCGTCCCCACAGCGGCGCGAGCAGGAGCGGGACGACCACGGCGCCGGCGACCCCGCCCAGCAGCTCGGCCGCCCAGCCGCCCTCGGCGATCCATGGCACTCCCGGCGCGAGCGGCGCCGGGGCGTCCAGCAGGTCCCACGTCGCGCACCAGCCCAGCCAGACGACCAGCAGCAGCGTGGCGAAGGGGACGACGCGGTACCACCCGCGCGGCCGCGGCGGCGCGACCCACAGCGTCACCAGGGTGACCGCGCTCCAGGCCAGCCACCGCCGCACCACCCCGGTGCCGGTGTCGGCCATGGCGTCGCGGAACACCCGGTCCGCCTCGACCCGGTCCAGCACCACTCCGCCCTCGGAGACGTACGACGCCGCGCCGGACTCCCCCGGGCCGGCCGGGCCGCCGACGAGTGCGTCGTGGACCAGCGCGGCGGGCAGGTGCCGGCCGCTGCGCGGGACCAGCCAGGTCAGGACCGACGGCACCGACGTGAGGTCGGTGGTGAACCGCGTCGGGTCGGCCGGCACCAGCAGCTCGCCGAGGTGGCGGTCGGCGTACCCCACCCGGCGCAGCAGGGCGAAGACCTCCTCGTCACCGCGGGCCCGACGCTCGAGCACGATCCGGGGCGGCTCGTCGCGCCGCGGCGGCTCCTCCGGCGTACCCCCGTCGAAGAAGCGCAGCTGCTCGGCCCGGACCGTCTCCACCCGCCTGACCCTGCCACCTCCCCGACCGCTCCCAGGGGAGGCCGGACGGGCAGGTCCTTCCGTGCAGCGTGCACGCCCAGACCTGCCCGCTCGGCCCGGACGGAACGGGATCAGTCGGGGCGGGGGGCGGCGGTGGAGGTGCGCAGGACCAGCTCGGTCGGCAGCTCGACGTGCTCGACGACCGGGGTGGCCAGGCGCTCGGGGCCCTCGCCGGGCGCGACGCCCTGGCGGGAGCCGCCCGCTTGGCGGTCCTCACCCTCGAGCAGCTGCAGGATCTGGCGCGCAGCGACCCGGCCCTGCTGGAGCACCGGCTGCCGGATGGTGGTGAGGCCGACGTAGTGGGCCATCTCGTGGTCGTCCACCCCGACCACGGACAGGTCCTCGGGCACCCGCACGCCGGCCTCCTTGGCGGCGTACATGACGCCGAAGGCCATCTCGTCGCTGGCGCAGAAGACCGCCGTGGGGCGGCACGGTCGCTTCAGCATCTCGACCCCGGCATCGTGCCCGCCCTCCAGCGTGAAGTGCCCCTCCAGCTCCAGGAGCGGGTCGGGCTCGATGCAGGCCGCGCGCAGGGTCGCACGGTAGCCCTCGAGCCGCGCGCGCGGGGTGGCGAGGTCCAGCCCCTCGTCGCTCAGCTGGCCGACGTAGGCGATCCGGCGGTGCCCGAGGTCGAGGAGGTGCTGCACCGCCGTGCGGGCCACGGCGTCGTCGTCCACCCGCACCGAGGGCCACTCGGGCACCCGCGAGCCGAGCGTGACCACGGGCATGCCGTGGCGGGAGAGCCACAGCACCTCCTCCGGCGTCGGGCCGAGGCCCACGACGACCAGGGCGTCGGCGCGCTTGGTGACCAGCTGGGTCAGCAGGACCCGACGCCGGGCGTCGGGGTCGCCACCGATGTTGTAGAGCAGCACGTCGTAGCCGCGCTCGCGCAGCACCTGCTCGGCACCGTGCACGACCGTGGCGAAGAACCACCGCGTCACGAACAGCACGACGATGGCCACGGTCCTGGTCTGGCCGCCGCTGGCCAGGCCGACGGCGTGCGGCGACGGCACGTAGCCCAGCCGCACGGCGGCCTCCATCACCTTGGCCCGGGTCTGCTCCGAGACCCGTGGCAGGCCACGCAGGGCACGGGAGACCGTGGCCGTCGACACCCCGGTCTCGCGGGCCAGGTCGTGGATGCTGGTCATCCGGCTCCTCCTCCCCCGCTCCCTGCCGGCCACTCTTTCGACCGGTAAACCATTCCGCCTAGGCTGCCCCCATGAGCACCGCGCCCGACGCCACGCCCCGCCCGCCGATCGCCCTGCCGGTGCGGCTGCCCGACGGCTCCCGCCTCGAGCTGGGCACCGCCACGGCGTCGTACCAGGTGGAGGGCGCGATCCACGAGGACGGCCGCGGCCCCTCGATCTGGGACACCTTCACCGCGCGCGAGGGCACGATCCGCGACGGCTCCGACGGTGCGGTGGCCTGCGACTCCTACCACCGCTACACCGAGGACGCCGACCTGGTCGCCGGGCTCGGGCTGGACTGGTACCGCTTCTCGGTCGCTTGGCCGCGCATCGTGCCCGAGGGCCGTGGCCGGGTCGAGCAGCGCGGCCTGGACTACTACGACCGGCTCGTCGACGCGCTGCTCGAGCGCGGGGTCAAGCCCACCGGCACGCTCTACCACTGGGACCTGCCCCAGCCGCTGGAGGACGAGGGCGGCTGGCTCGAGCGCTCGACCGCCGAGGCCTTCGCCGACTACGCCGAGGTCGTCGCCGCGCGGCTCGGTGACCGCGTCGGCCTGTGGGCCACCCACAACGAGCCGTGGTGCGCGGCCTACCTCGGGTACGCCGCCGGCGTGCACGCCCCGGGACGCCGCGAGGGCGGCCGGGCGCACCGCGCCGCCTTCCACCTCGTGCTCGGCCACGCGCTTGCCGCCGAGCGGCTGCGCGCCCAGGCGGGTGCCGCGGGTCGCGGGATCGACGTCGGCATCGTGCTCAACAACGCGCCGATCTGGCCGGCCCGTCCCGAGGCCGAGGACGTCGCTGACGGGGTCGATGCGATCCGCAACCGCGTGTGGCTGGGCCCCCTGGTCGACGGTGCGTACGACGAGGGCATGCTGCGCGTGGCTCCCGAGCTGGCCGACCCCGACCTGGTCCGCGAGGGCGACCTCGCGCGCATCCAGGGCTCGGCCGACTGGGTCGGGCTGAACTACTACACCCCCGTGCGCCCGGACCTGCCCGGCGAGGGACGCAGCGACCACCCCGAGGGCGGCGCCTACCCCGGCGTCGCGCCCTTCGAGCTGGTCGTGCGCCAGCCGATCACCGACATCGGCTGGGAGATCGACGCCACCGGCCTCGACGAGCTGATCCGCACCACCGCCGAGCGCACCGGGCTCCCGGTGCTGGTGATGGAGAACGGTGCGGCCTGCGCCGACACCCAGGTCGTCGACGGGACCGTGCAGGACACGGACCGGATCGACTACCTGCGCGACCACCTGGCCGCCGCCGAGCGGGCCCGCGCCGCCGGCGCCGACCTGCGGGCCTACGTGGTGTGGACCCTGCTGGACAACTTCGAGTGGGCCGAGGGATACACCAAGACCTTCGGCATCGTGCACATCGACCCGGCCACGCAGGCGCGCACCCCCAAGGCCTCCTACCACTGGCTGGCAGAGGCCGTGAGGGAGCGGACGACGCCCCCCGCGTCGTGAGCCCGGGCCTAGCTCATCCCTTGACACTGCCCGCGAGCAGCCCGCGCACGAAGTAGCGCTGCAGGGCCAGGAACACGATCAGCGGGATGATCAGGGACACGAAGGCGCCCGAGGCGAGCAGCTGCCAGTCCTCGGCCCGCTGACCGACCAGGCTGACCAGCTTCACGGTCATCGGCGCGGCTTCCGGGGAGCTGAAGACCAGTGCGACGAGCAGGTCGTTCCAGACCCACAGGAACTGGAAGATGCCGAAGGCGGCGATCGCCGGGGCCATGAGCGGCAGCATCACGCGGGTGAAGATCTGCACGTGCCCGGCGCCGTCGACGCGGGCGGACTCGATCAGCTCGCCGGGGATCTCGCGCATGAAGTTGTGCAGCAGGAAGATCGCCAACGGCATCGCGAAGATCGAGTGCGAGAGCCAGATCGTGTAGAAGCCGCCACCGGGCGCGTCCCGGCCGGCGAGCGGCAGCAGGTCGAACGGCGGGTCGACGTAGAGCGAGAGCAGCGGCACCAGGGTCACCTGGATCGGCACGATCTGCAGCGCGAAGACCGCCACGAAGAGGGTGTCGCGGAACTTGAAGTCCATCCAGGCGAAGGCGTACGCCGCCATGGTCGCCAGGCTGATCGGGATCAGCACCGACGGGATCGTGATGACCACCGAGTTCACGAGGTTGGTCATCAGCCCGCCGCCGCCGGAGCCGCCCTCCAGCACCTGGGTGTAGTTGTCGAGGGTGAAGGAGGGGCTGCTGAAGAAGTTCCACCAGCCGTTGGACTTCACCTCGTTCTCCGGGCGGAACGACGAGATCAGCAGGCCGAAGGTAGGGATGGTCCACAGGATCGCGATGAGCAGCGCCGCGGCCGAGGCCCAGCGGTTGGTCAGGGCCGACTTGGCTGCCGTCGAGGCCGGGATCGGCTTGCCCGAGGAGGTCGGCGGCTCCGGCTGCGCGGGAGGTGCCGGCGGGGTCGTGGTGGTCATCGGGCCTCCAGCTTGCGCATCTGACGGACGTTGTAGATGACGATCGGCATGACCAGCACGAAGATCACGACGGCGATCGCCGCGGCCAGGCCCTGGTTCCCGGCGATGAAGTACTGCCGGTAGAACTCGTAGGCCAGGACGCTGGTGCCGAAGTTGCCGCCGGTCGCGGTCTGGACGATGTCGAAGACCTTGAGCGTGGCGATCGTGATGGTCGTGAGGACCACGATCAGCGTGGGCCGGATGCTCGGCACCGTGATGTGGCGGAACATCTTCCAGCCGCTGACCCCGTCGAGCCGGGCGGCCTCGACGATGTCCTCGGGGATGGCCTTGATGGAGGCCGAGAGCAGGGTCATCGCGAAACCGGCCTGGATCCAGACCAGGATCACGATGAGGAACAGCGTGTTCCACGGACCGTTGAGCAGGAAGTTGTAGGGCTCCAGGCCCAGCCACTGCAGGACCTGGTTGAGCAGGCCGATCTGCACGGTCTCCGAGCCTTGGCCGGAGCGGAAGTCGTAGACGAACTTCCAGATGATCGAGGCGCCCACCATCGAGATCGCCATCGGCAGGAAGAGCAGCGCCTTGGCGAACTTCTCGAAGGAGGCGCGGTCCACCAGCACGGCGTACAGCAGGCCGATGGCGGTGGAGAGCAGCGGGGTCAGGACCACCCAGAACAGGGTGTTGCGCAGGACCTCGAGCTGGTTGGAGTCGGTGAAGAGCCGCTGGTAGTTGTCGAAGGCGACGAACTCCTTGGTGAACACCGAGCCACCGAAGAAGGAGTCGTAGATCGTGACCCCGGCCGGGTAGAGCAGGCCGATGCCGATGAGCAGCAGCGAGGGGCCGAGGAAGGCCGCCGCCTGCACGCGCTCGCCGGAGCGGGAGCGCAGCCGTTGGGTCGCCAGCAGGATCAGGGCCACGACGCCGTAGAAGATGGCGACGGCGATGACCATCTGGACGAGCTTCTCGGGGGTAGTCAACGCGTCACTCCCTCATCGGGGCCGGGCTCGCCCTCCGCTCAGGGAGGGTCCCGGGAGGTCGGGGGTCGGGCGGGTCGTGCGGGTCGTGCGGGTCGT
This sequence comes from Nocardioides ginkgobilobae, assembly GCF_054781275.1. Taxonomy (NCBI): domain Bacteria; kingdom Bacillati; phylum Actinomycetota; class Actinomycetes; order Propionibacteriales; family Nocardioidaceae; genus Nocardioides; species Nocardioides ginkgobilobae. The sequence continues at coordinate 260,246 of NZ_BAAGUS010000001.1, forward strand.
GCGGGTCCAGCACACCACGGGAGGAGTGCGCCGGGGTGGAGCGAGGACGGTGGCGGCCGGCGTGTGCCGACCGCCACCGTCACCTGGTCAGGACGGCCAGGAGTTCTCGATGTTCTCCAGCGCGGTCTCGCTGTCGTCACCGGTCACCCAGGCGGTCATCTCCCGCCAGAAGGACCCGGCACCCACGGCGCTGGGCATCTGGTCGGAACCGTCGAAGCGGAAGACCGCCTCGGGGTCCTGGAAGGTCTCGGCCGAGAGCTGGTCGATCGGGCTGGTCAGGTTGGAGGCGTCGAGGCCGGTGTTGGCGCTGACCCAGCCGCCACCCGGGGTGTTGATCGCCTTCTGGTTGGCCCACACGTCGGTCGAGAGGTAGGTCTGGAACGCCTGGACCTCGGGACGGTTGTCGAACGCGGCCACGAACTCGCCGCCACCGAGGACGGGACGACCGTTCTCGTCGTTGGTGGTGGGCAGGTAGAAGGCGAAGACGTCGCCGTCCTCGGACACGTCGGTGCCCTCCGGCCACTGGGCGGCGTAGAAGGACGCCTGGCGGTGCAGGGCGCAGTCACCCTCGAGGATCGGCAGGCCGCCGTCCTGGAAGGCGGTGGTGGCGATGGAGTTGACGTCGCCGAAGCCCGCGTTGACGTAGTCGGGGTTCTTCATGATGCCGCCGACGAGGTCGAGGGCCTCGACCACGGCCGGGTCGTTGAAGGGGATCTCGTGGTTGACCCACTGGTCGTAGACCTCGGCACCGGCGGTGCGGAGCATGGCGTCCTCGAGCCAGTCGGTGGCGACCCAGCCGGTGGCCTCGCCGGACTCGATGCCCACGCACCACGGCTTCATGCCGGAGTCGACGATCTCGTCGGAGAGGGCGAGCATGTCGTCCCAGGTCTCGGGGATCTCCCAGCCGTTCTCCTCGAACATGGTCGGGGAGTACCACACGAACGACTTCACGCTGGCGCCCAGCGGGGCGGCGTAGAAGGTGTCGTCGACGGTGCCGTAGGACTTCCAGTCCTCACCGAAGAACTCGTCGACGTTGTCGGCGGTGGGCTCGGGGGCCGCGACGACCTGGCCGGACTCCACGACGGTGCGCAGGAGGCCGGGCTGCGGGATGTAGGCGATGTCGGGGGCGTTGTTGGCCTGCAGGCGCACGACCAGCTGGGTCTCGAACTGGTCCGAGCCCTCGTAGTCGACCTCGGCGCCGGTGCAGGTGGTGAACAGCTCGTACGACGCCTCGTGCGCCTCCTGCTCGGGCGGGAGGATCGAGGTGTAGACGCTGACCGTGGTGCCGGTCAGGTCGCCGAACTCGGAGAGCTGCTCGAGGCCCTCGCAGTCGGCGTTGCCCTCGCCGGGCCAGGTGCCCCCGGCGGACTGGGGCTCGTTGGTGTCACCGTCGTCGTCGCTGGCACAGCCGGCGAGGCCGAGCGACGCGACCGCCAGGACGGCCACGGCACCGCGGCGGATCTTGCGTGAGCGCATCGGGTCCCTCTCTTGTTCGGGGCCGGCCCACCGCCGTCCCACGGTTCCTTGCGTACGCCGAATGCAACCGCTTACGCATCGGTGCCGTCAACGCTTCCGGGTCACGATTCTGTAACGCAGGTCACACCCGTCCGAGACGCTCCGGCCCCGGTCTGCGCCGGCCGATCCGCCCCCGGGGACCGCCCCGGGGGGCCGCGGCCACCCCAGCCCTACGATTGGCCGCCCAGTCCTGCCGCGAGCACGGCCCGGTCGGCCAGCTCGGCTCCCGCCCCGTCGTACAGCTGGAAGCCCACCGAGGCCCCGGCCCGGGTCGCGGAGCGCAGGTCCTCGTCGTACTGCGCGACCACCGCGACGGTGCCGGTGAAGCCGTTGCCCTGGAGCTGTCGGAGGGCATCGAGGTTGTTGCCGTGGAAGGGCATCGCCAGCAGCACGATCGGCACGTGGCACAGCGGCCGGTGGTGCCACAGCTCGGGGTCGGTCGCATCCCCTTCGACCACCTCCACCCCCTTCGCCCGCAGCCGCTCGCACCGCTCGCGGGAGCTCTCCAGCCCGACCACGCGCAGGCCGTACTCCTCCCGCAGCCGCCGGTACGCCGCACTGCCGACGCGTCCCATGCCCAGGACCACCGCCTGGGCGTCACCGACGTCGAGCGGCCGGTCCTCGGGGTGCAGCTCCTCGCGGGGCCGGTCGGGCAGCACCCGACGCACGAGGTCCATCAGCCGCTCGGGGTGGCGCCCCGGCAGCGACCCGAGGACGAAACCGGCGGCCACCGCGGTCGCCACCACGGTCAGCCACTCTTCGCCCAGCCACCCGGCCGGGGCCCCGGCGACCACGATCAGCCCGAACTCGGAGTAGTTGGCCAGTGCGACCCCGGTCAGCACCGACGTGCGCCGGCGCAGCCGCGCCGCCCACAGCAGCACCGCGAAGCCCAGCGCCTTCAGCGGCAGCAGCGCCACCAGGAGCAGCGCCAGGCCCAGCTCCCCGGGGCCGGGCAGTCCCTGCAGGCCGATGGAGACGAAGAACGCCACGAGCAGCAGGTCCTTGAGCGTGAAGAGGCTCTTGCTCAGCTCCGGTGCGCGGCGGTGACCGGCGAGCAGCATGCCCAGCACCAGCGCGCCGAGGTCGCCCTTGAGCCCGACCGCGTCGAAGAGCGCGTAGCCGGGGACCAGAGCGAGGACCACGCCCAGCAGCGGCAGCAGCTCGTCGTGGCCCACCGCGCCGAGCAGCCGGCGCAGCAGCCAGGCGCCGGGAAGGAGGAGCACCAGCAACAGCGCCCAGGGGCTGGGGCCCTCGGCATCGGCCACGGCCAGGAACACCACCGCAGCGAGGTCCTGGACGACCAGGACCCCGATGGCGGTGCGGCCGCCCAGGGACCGGGTGGCGCTGCGCTCCTCGAGCAGCTTGACCACGAAGACCGTGCTCGAGAACGACAGCGCGAGGCCCACCAGCAGCAGGGCATGCGCGTCGGACCCGGCCAGCGGACCGGCCCCGAGCCCGAGCCCGACGGCAGCCACGACCGCACCCAGGAGCACCAGCAGGCCAGCGACCAGCACGGTGGAGGCGACCAGGTGCACCGTGGCCGTCACCCAGACCTCGCGGCGCACCAGGGTGCGCACGTCGAGCTTGAGCCCGACCCCGAAGAGCAGCACGGTCACGCCCAGGTCGGCGGCGGTGTCGAGCGCGGGGACCGGAGCGACCCCGAGCACGTGCAGCACGAAGCCCGCCGCGAGGAAGCCGAGCAGGGGCGGCAGCCGCAGCGCGCCGGCCGCCAGCCCGCCGACCAGGGCGCCGAGCAGGATGGCGGTCGGGTCGTCCACGCACGCATTGTGGCGCCCGGCCGCCGTCGTACGACGTCACGGCGCCACCGTGCGCCGCCGCGCGCCGCCGCGCTCCGCCGTGCGCCGCTGCTCAGGTCGGGCCCGCGGCCGCCGATCGGCAGCAGGTGACCCGCATCCTGATCGCCGAGGACGACGCCGACCTCCGGCTCCTCCTGCGACTGGTGCTGCACCGCGCCGGCTACCGGGTGAGCGAGGCGCGCGACGGGGTCGAGGCGCTCGAGGCGATGTCGCGGGAGGCCTTCGACGTCGTCCTGCTCGACAACATGATGCCGCGGATGACCGGCGTCGAGGTCCTGGAGTCGGTGGCGCTGCTGCGGCGTACCGAGCGCCCGCTCATGGTGGTGATCTCCGCCCTGGCCACCCGAGCCGACATCCGCTCCTACTACGTGCGCGGCGCGGACGACTTCCTGGCCAAGCCGTTCGCCACCGAGGAGCTGGTGGACCGGGTCCGGATGCTGCTGGACGAGCGCACGTTGACCCGCCGACCGGGTCACCACGACAGCCACGGGGGCACCGCGGCCGCCGGCTGAAAGGCACCTGCTCCCCCGGGACGCCCCCTGGAGGCGCCGTCCGGCCCGTCACGACGAGCGAGGGATCTGGCCAATCGGCTCAGGAACCCACCCCCGGGGTCGATGATGTGCTCATGGCACGCATCCTGATCGCCGAGGACGACGAGGACCTCCGACTGCTCCTGCGCCTGGTGGTCCAGCGCGCCGGGCACGAGGTCGAGGGTGTCGGTGACGGCGTCGCCGCCCTGCGCGCCATCACCCGCGGCGGCTACGACCTGGTCGTGCTCGACAACATGATGCCGGGGATGACCGGCCTCGAGGTCCTGCGCGCGTGCAAGGACATCACCGGCACCGCCCGCCCGGTCATGCTCATGCTCTCGGCGCTGGCCACGCGCCAGGACATCCGCAACGGTTACGTCGCGGGCGCCGACGACTTCCTGGCCAAGCCCTTCTCCCGCGAGGAGCTGGTCGAGCGCATCCACCTGCTGCTCGACGAGCGGGCGATGCAGTTCGCGATGACCCCGCCCGGCGCGGCCGGCGGCTTCTGACCCGAGGGCGCCGTCGCGCGCCCCGGCGCCTCGCCCGCGTCCCGCGCGATCCCAGGCGACGGTCTCCACCCGGCCGGGTCGTCACGCCGCCGGCGACCTCGACCCCGGGCCGGCGGCGGTCGGCTTCGGTCCGCTCTCGAGGACGTCACGACCCGCACCCTCGTTGGACGTGGCGAGTGCCACTCACCCCCCTGCGCGACGTGTCCGCCCGTCGAGAACGGGTATACCAGTCCGCGGAGAGGGGTGACCACATGCACGAGACACACCACCTGGCCCACGAGGCGGTCAGCGTCGGCGTCGCACGCCACCGGCTGCGGGCCGCGCTCGAGCGTGAGGGCGTCGGCGAGTCCGTCGTGTACGACGCCACGCTGGTCCTCAGCGAGCTGGTCTCCAACGCCGTCCAGCACGGTCAGCCCGACCGCGACGGTCGTCTGGAGGTCTGCTGGACCCTCGAGCACGACCGGCTGGTCCTCGAGGTCACCGACCACGGTGACTCGACCGTGCCCGCAGCCCGTCCGGAGGACCTCGACGCGGACCGCGGTCGCGGCCTCGTGATCGTCGACCAGGTCTGCCGGTCCTGGCGGGTCGACCAGCGCGACGACCTCACCTGTGTCGTCGCCGAGATGCAGCTCGCCGTCGCCTGATCGTCGCGTGGCGGGTCGCTCTGCTCACACCCGGGGCGGGAGTGAAGGGCGGGTCCCGGGGGAAGGGTGAGCCGGACCCCGTCCCCCACCCCCGAGGAGTCCCCCGGTGCCCGCGGTGCCCCCCGTCCTGCGCGAGCGCTACCGCCTCGAGGCCCGACTCGGGTCCGGCGGGACCGCCGACGTCCACCGGGCCACCGACACCACGCTGCAGCGGCCCGTAGCGGTCAAGCTGCTGCGCGACGTCGCCGGCGACGCCTCCGACCGGGCCCGGTTCGTGGCAGAAGCCCGCACGCTCGCCTCGCTGTCGCACCGCAACCTGGTGATGGTCCTCGACGCGGGCATCGGCGACGAGGACGACCGACCGTTCCTGGTCATGGAGCTCGTCGAGGGGCGGGCCCTGTCCGACGCGCTGCGCGAGGGTCCGCTCCCGGCGCGCGAGGTGGCTCGGATCGGGGCCGAGGTGGCCGCCGGCCTGGCCTTCGCCCACGAGCGGGGCGTCGTGCACCGCGACGTGAAGCCGGGCAACGTGCTGCTCAGCGACGACGGCCGGGTCAAGCTCGCCGACTTCGGCATCGCGCGGCTGATCGGCGACACCGTGCGCCACACCCGCACCGGCACGGCCATCGGCACCGCCGCCTACCTCGCACCGGAGCAGGTGCGGGGCGAGGACGTCACGGGTTGCGCCGACGTCTACGCCCTCGGCCTGGTCCTGCTCGAGGCCCTCACCGGCACCCGCGCCTTCCCGGGCAGCGCCACCGAGGCCGCGCTGGCCCGCCTGCACCGCGACCCCGACGTCCCCGACGACCTGCCCACCGGGTGGCCCGGCCTCCTGCGCGCCATGACCGCGGCCGACCCGGCCGACCGGCCGACGACCGCCGAGGTCGTGCGGGTCTGCGGCGCAGGAGCCGCCGCCGGTGGCGAGCTCCCTCGGCTCGGGTCGCTCCCGGGCATCGGTCCCGCTCCCGGCCCGGACGCCGGTGACGACCCGGCACCGACCGCGGTGCTCACCGCACCCGTCGCGACGACCGCCGTCGTCCCGACCGCGGCCGCTGCCTCCGCAGCCGCTCCTGGATCTGCCGGCTCTCCCGACCCTGCCGGCCCTGCTGGCCCTGCTGCCGCTGCCGCCGCACCGTCCGCCCAGGCCGCGGACCCGGCCGGACCCGCAGCGGCCTCCCACCCCGAGGTCGGGCCGCTCGGCGTACGTCCCGCGGTGCCCGCGCTGGACCGGGCCGGCGACGCGCTCGCCCGCGTCCCCGGCGCCCTCGCGGCCCGCTGTCGCGGGCTCGAGCCGCACCAGCGGGGTCTGGCCGGCGCCCTGGCCGCACTGGTGCTGCTGATCCTCGTCACCGCGATCGCGGCCGGCGGTGCCACCAGCGGGAGCGAGGACCCCTCCGACTCGCGCGACCCCGTCCGTCCGGGTGCGAGCCCCTCGTCGAGCACTCAGGAACCGGACGACCCCACCGACGCGCCCGAACCGTCTCCGGTGGAGGAGCTGGTCGAGGACGACGGCCCCGCGAGCAGCGAGGACCGCGGCCCTGCCGGCGGACCGCCCGGCCAGGAGAAGAAGAAGGACAAGGGCCCGAAGGAGAAGGGGCCCAAGAAGGGCTGAGGGGCTGAGGGGTCGAGGCCCGGGTCGAGGCCCGGGTCGAGGCCCGGTGACGCGCAGCAGCGCGTCCCTGCACCTCGACCCCGGGCCACCGGCGGGGGTGGCCGCTATCCGGAGGCGTCGTACGGTGGGGGCCATGGCCACCATCGACCTGACCGCCGAGAACTTCGAGTCGCACGTGAAGAGCGACGACATCCTGTTCGTCGACTTCTGGGCCAGCTGGTGCGGCCCGTGCCGGCAGTTCGCGCCGACCTACGAGGCGGCCAGCGAGGCCCACCCCGACATCACCTTCGGCTCGGTCAACACCGAGGAGCAGCAGGAGCTCTCGGCCGCGGCCGGCATCTCCTCGATCCCGACCCTGATGGCCTTCCGCGACGGCATCCTGGTCTTCGCCCAGCCGGGCGCGCTGCCGCCGGCCGGCCTCGACCAGGTCATCACCGCGGTCAAGGGCCTGGACATGGACGAGGTGCGCGCGCAGGTCGCCCAGCAGGGCTGAGCCCGCTCACGGGGCCGGGCGCCGCAGAGCCGCCGGCGCTCAGGCCTGGGGGGTGTCCTCGGTGCTGTCGGCCGCGGGGGCGTCAGCAGCGTCAGCCTGCTCCTGCTCCTCCGGCTCGCCGTAGACCCCGCGCTGGCGGGCGTCCTCGACCTTGCGCAGCTGCCGGACCAGGCTCCAGCCCAGCAGGGCGACGGTGGCCACGCCACCGAGGAAGAGCCCGAAGGCGGTCCAGCCCGCCTTGACGTCCTCGGGCTCGGGGGCGGGGTCGAGGTTCCCCGGCAGCAGCGCGGGCAGCACGGAGAGGAACGCGTCGACGAGCATGCTCAGATCCTGCCACCGGTGCGGTCGGGGTGGTCCAGGAGGCCGGCGAAGAGGTCGTCCTCGGTGACCTGGCCGACAGTGGCGTCGGGGTGGTCGGGGAGGTGGCTGGTGACCAGCTCGAAGTCCTCGTGGGGCCACACCTCGGCCTGCAGCTCGCGCGGGATGGCGAACCAGAAGCCGTCGGGGTCGATCTGGGTGGCGTGCGCCAGCAGTGCCTGGTCGCGCACGCCGAACCACCGGTCGCAGCGCACCCGCGTGGTGATCCGGGCGTCCCACTCCGGCTCCGGCTTCCAGTCGCGCAGCCGCTCCTCCCACGGCGACTCCAGCCCGTGCTGGAGCATCGCGTCGTGCAGCGCCTGCATGCGCGGGCGGTTGAAGGAGTGGTGGTAGTAGAGCTTCAGCGGCTGCCACGGCTCCCCCGCGTCGGGGAACCGCTCGGGGTCGCCGGCCGCCGCGAACGCCGCCACCGACACCTCGTGGCAGCGGATGTGGTCGGGGTGGGGGTAGCCCCCGCGCTCGTCGTACGTCGTCATGACGTGCGGGCGGACCTCCCGCACGATCCGCACCAGCGCCTCGGTCGCCTCCTCGAGGTCGACGAGGCCGAAGCAGCCCTCCGGCAGCGGCGGCTTGGGGTCGCCGTCGGGCCAGCCGGAGTCGACGAAACCCAGCCAGTGCTGGGTGATGCCGAGGATGTCGCGGGCGCGCTCCATCTCCTGGCGACGCACCTCGGTGATGTTCTCGAGGATGTCGGGGCGGTCCATCTTGGGGTTGAGGATCGAGCCGCGCTCGCCGCCGGTGCAGGTGACGACGTGGACCTGGGCGCCCTCGGCGACGTACCTGGCCGTCGACGCCGCGCCCTTCGACGACTCGTCGTCGGGGTGGGCGTGGACGTGCATGAGGCGGAGACCGGCGTACGGGCGGTGCTCGACCTGGGGCGGCGCCCCGTCGGCGTGCGCGTGCTGCGACATGGGTCCCATCGTAGGAGGGGCCGCGGACCGCGAGGTGGGCCCGGTGGGTGGTGGGTGGCACCATCGAGGTGTGAGCTCGCAGGACCTGATGACGCAGCGCTACGGCGCACCGCGGCCGTGGCGGCGCACCGCCGGCATCGCGACGGCGGTCGCGCTGGCGCTGGTGGGCGGGCTGTTCCTCGCGTGGGCCGCGTGGAGCCACGCGACCCCGGCCGCGCAGTCGGAGCTGGTGGGCTTCACCGTGACCGACCAGCACGAGGTCGTCGCGGACGTCCAGGTCGAGCTCAGCGACGAGGCCAGCGACGTGCAGTGCGTGCTGCGGGCGCTGGCCGAGGACAAGGTCACCGTCGGTGAGGCGGTCTTCACCCCCGGCGGCTCCGGTCGGATGTCGGTGCCGATCCGCACCGAGCGCGAGGCGACGGCCGTGGAGAAGGTCGGCTGCACCGCCGAGGGCCAGCAGCGCCCGCGCTGACCCGAGCCGCACGGCCGGCCCCGCCACCCCTCGGGGTGGCCGCAAGCACCTGCGGCCAGGCGTGGACGTTGCTACAGTGGCCAGACCGACCGTCCCGCAGGGCTGATCGCGCTTGGCCCAGCGACCTCCGTCGTACGGCCACATCGTGGCCGCCGGAGGTGGTCCGACGATTCGCAGCAGTTCCGCACCCGAAGCAACGAGACGGGTCGTGGGGCCGCACCGCAGCGCCGGTGCGGAGCACCCCGCGGCTCCACGGCAGGAGTACCCCATGACGCAGTCCCCCCAGCAGGACAAGATCTGGCTGACCCAGTCGGCGTACGACAAGCTCGTCGCCGAGCTCGAGAACCTCAAGGGCCCCGTGCGCCAGGAGGTCATCGAGAGGATCAGCGCTGCCCGGGACGAGGGCGACCTCAAGGAGAACGGCGGCTACCACGCGGCCCGCGAGGAGCAGGGCCGGATCGAGGGCCGCATCCTCCAGCTCGAGGACATGCTCCGCCGCGCCGAGGTCGGCGAGACCCCTCCCGACGACGGCGTCGTCGAGCCCGGCATGAAGGTCACCTACAAGTTCGTCGGTGACGACGACGACGAGGCCGAGACCTTCCTCCTCGGTGCCCGCGAGATCGAGCCCGAGGGCCTCACGGTCTACTCGCCCCAGTCCCCGCTGGGTGCCGCGATCAACGGTGCCTCGAAGGGCGACACGGTCTCCTACACCGCACCCAACGGCAAGACGCTCGAGGTCGTCATCCTCGACGCCGAGCCCTACACCGGCTGAGCAGCCCCCGACGTACGGCGCGCCCGCGCTGTCACCACCTCACGACGCCCCGACGGTCCGCCGTCGGGGCGTCTTCGTGGTGGGGGTGTCGCGTTCGTCCTGCGACGTGAGGTTCATCGGCCCACCGTGAGGTTCATCGGCGCCCCGCTGAACCTCACGCCGCCCCGATGAAGGTGCAGCGGCGCACCGTCAGGTGCAGCGGCCCCCCGCTGAGCCTCACACCCCGGTCCCGCCCCACAAGCCCCACCAGTCACTCCAGGACGCGGTACCCCTGCGCCCGCAGCTGGGCGAGGACCGCTCCGGAGTGCTCGGCCCCGCGGGTCTCCAGCTGCAGCATCACGTCGACCTCGTCGACCGAGAGGGTCGGGGAGATCCGCTCGTGGGCGACCTCGAGGACGTTGGCCCCCGAGCCGCCGACGACGGCGAGCAGCCGGGCCAGGCCGCCCGGGACGTCGGGGATGGTGATGGTGAGGTTGAGGTAGCGACCCGCCGCGGCCATGCCGTGCCGGATCACCTTCCCCAGCAGCAGCGGGTCGATGTTGCCGCCGGAGACCACCGCGACGCACGGCGTCGGGAAGCGCGACGGGTCGTCGAGGAGCGCCGCCACCGCGGCCGCGCCGGCCGGCTCGGAGACGAGCTTGGCCCGCTCCGCCAGCGCCAGCACCGCCCGGGCCAGGGAGTCCTCGGAGACGGTCACGACGTCGTCGACGTGGTCGCGCACGGCAGCGAAGGTGAGGTCGCCGGGGCGCCCGACCGCGATGCCGTCGGCCATGGTGCGCATCTGCTCCAGCGGCGTGGGGCGACCGGCCTCGAGCGAGCCGGGGTAGGCGGCGGCGTCCTTGGCCTGCACCCCGACGACGCGTACGTCGGGGCGCAGCGCCTTCACGGCCAGCGCGACCCCGGCGAGCAGCCCGCCCCCGCCGGTGGGCACGACGATGCAGGCGGCCTCGGGGAGCTGCTCGAGCACCTCGAGCCCGACGGTCCCCTGCCCGGCGATGATGTCCTCGTGGTCGAAGGGGTGGATCAGCACCGCTCCCGTGCGCTCGCTGAACTCGCGCGCGGCGACCAGCGCGTCCTCGAGGTAGGTGCCTGTGAAGACCACCTCGGCGCCGTACCCGCGGGTGGCGCGCTCCTTCGGGATCGGGGCGCCCTCGGGCATGAAGACCGTGGCGCGGGTGCCGACGAGCTGCGCGGCCAGGGCCACGCCCTGGGCGTGGTTGCCCGCGCTTGCCGCCACCACCCCACGGGCCCGCTCCTCCTCGCTGAGCCGGGAGAGCCGGACGTACGCGCCGCGGGCCTTGAAGGAGCCCGTGCGCTGGAGGTTCTCGGCCTTGATCCGCACCTCGCCGCCGGCGACCGCCGACAGCCAGCGCGACTCCTCCATCGGCGTGCGCACGGCGACGCCGTCCAGCAACACCCGGGCGGCCTCGATGTCGGCGAGCGTGACGCTCACGCCTCGACCTCCCGCTCCGGGTCGGGCGGCGGTGGACCCGCGTCCTCGGCGTAGTCCTCCTCGAGCTCCTCGAGGGGGTCGTCGCCGGGATCGGTGTACGCCGCCAGGTGCTGGCCGACCGCGTTGAGGGCCGCGACGAGCGGGACCGCGACCAGCGCGCCCACGATGCCCGCGACCAGCACGCCCGTGGCGATGGCGACGATGACCCCGAGCGGGTGGACCGAGACCCAGCGCCCCATGAGGAAGGGCTGCAGCACGTGGCCCTCGACCTGCTGGACCACGATGACCCCGATGAGCATGAGCAGTGCCGTCCACGGGCCCTGGTCGACCAGCGCCACGAGGACGGCGACCGAGCCCGCGACCGTGGCACCGACCATGGGCACGAAGGCACCGAGGAACACCAGGACCCCGATGGCCGCGACGAAGGGCAGCCCGAGGACGGCCGCCCACAAGGCGATCCCGACCGCGTCGACCAGCGCCACCACGACGGTCGCGCGGACGAACTGCCGCAGCGAGATCCACGCGACCCGACCCGAGGAGTCGACCCGGGCGCGCGCCGTGCGCGGGGAGAGCCGGACGACCCAGGACCAGATGCGGGCGCCGTCGGCCATGAAGAAGTAGGTGGCGAAGAGCACGATGAAGAAGCCGGCGAAGACGTGGCCGAGCGTCACGCCGAGCTCGGTGAGCCGGGTCAGCATCTCGCCGTCCTGGGAGCGGTCGGTGATGGCCTGCTGCACCTGGTCGATGTAGCCGTCGATCTGGGAGTCGGTGGCGTCGAGCGGGCCGTCGCGCAGCCAGGTGCGGATCTCCTCCAGCCCCTGGACCGTGGAGTCGGCCAGGTCGCTGGCGCCCCCGGCGACCTCACGGCCCACGAAGGTCAGCAGCGCCCCCACGACCGCGATGCCGGCCACGAGGGTCAGCAGGGCGGCGAGGCCCCGGGGCAACCAGCGGTCGAGCCGGTCGACGATCGGGACCACCAGCGCCGCGACGAGCAGCGAGATCACCACCGGCACGACCAGGACGATGAGGAAGTCCAGCACCCAGCCGATGACCGCGACGGCGGCCACGATGACCAGGAACCGCCACGACCAGGCGGCGGCAAGGTCCAGCCCCGGCGGGACCGAGGAGCGGGCGAGCTCCTCACGGCGTACCTGCGGAGGCGCGAGCTGGCGCTCACGCTCGTCGCGCAGGGCCGACCACTGGGCGAAGAGCCGCTGGGCGAGACCCTCGGCCTCGGACTGGGGGCGATCACGACGCAGTCGGCGTCGCTCGTGCCGCCCGCCGCGGGGGTCGGGCTCACCGTCGTCGGGGTGGGTCCCGACTGCGGCGACGAGCCCGTCGGCGAGGTCCTCGGCGACCGGCGGCAGGGGCCTGTCGGGCTGCTCGCTCATCGCCACGCCCTCGCGCCGGCGCCGGGCACGTCAGCCCGCCAGCGCGCGGTCGAGGTCGGCGAGCAGGTCGTCGACCGACTCGATGCCGACGCTGAGCCGGACCAGGTCAGCGGGCACCTCCAGGTCGGTGCCGGCGACGCTCGCGTGGGTCATCCGGCCGGGGTGCTCGATGAGCGACTCGACGCCGCCGAGGGACTCCCCCAGCGTGAAGACGTGGGTGCGCTCGCAGAGCGCCAGTGCCGCCTGCTCGCCGCCCTTGACGCGGAAGGACACCATGCCGCCGTACCGCTTCATCTGCTTGGTCGCGACCTCGTGGCCGGGGTGGTCGGCGAGCCCGGGGTAGATGACCTGCTCGACGGCGGCGTGGCCGAGCAGGTGCTCGACGACCCGCTCGGCGTTGTCGCAGTGGCGGTCCATCCGCACCGCGAGGGTCTTGAGGCCGCGCAGGGTGAGCCAGGCGTCGAAGGGGCCGGCGACCGCTCCCATCGCGTTCTGGTGGAAGCGCAGCCGCTCCGCGAGCTCGTCGTCGCGCACCACCAGGGCGCCGCCGACGACGTCGGAGTGGCCGCCGACGTACTTGGTCGTGGAGTGAACGACGACGTCGGCGCCGAGGGTGAGGGGCTGCTGGAGGTACGGCGAGGCGAAGGTGTTGTCGACGACCAGCAGCGCGCCCGCGTCGTGGGCGACGGCCGCGAGCGCCTCCACGTCACCGATCGTGAGCAGCGGGTTGGTCGGGGTCTCGACCCACACCAGGCGGGTCTCGCCGGGGCGGATGGCCGCGCGCACGGCGTCGACGTCGGAGACCGGGGCGGGGCTGTGCTGCAGGCCCCAGACCTTCTCGACCTTGTCGAAGAGCCGGAAGGTGCCGCCGTAGGCGTCGTCGGGGATGACCGCGTGCTGGCCCGGTGCGCAGAGCGACCGGAGCAGGGTGTCCTCGGCGGCCAGGCCGCTGGCGAAAGCCAGTCCGTGGGTGCCGCCCTCGACCGCCGCGAGCGCGCCCTCGAGTGCGGTGCGGGTGGGGTTGGCGGACCGGGAGTACTCGTAGCCGCCGCGCAGCCCGCCGACCCCGTCCTGCTTGTAGGTCGAGGTGGCGTAGATCGGGGGGATCACGGCACCGGTCGTCGGGTCCGGCTCGTAGCCCGCATGGATGGCGCGGGTCTCGAAGCCGGCCTCGGACCAGTCGGGAGGGGTGTCGCTGTGGTCTGAGGTGTGCTCGCTCACCTGCCGAGAGTCTCAGATGTCGAGCGCCTGGGCGACCTCGGGGTCGAGGGCCTCGGCGAGCCGGCGCTCCGCCGCCCCACCGTCGTCACCCGCGCGGGTGACGGGCAGCCAGTCGTCGTGGTGGACCCAGTGCACGAGCGGGCTGATCGGCCCGGGAGCCAGCGCGTGCGTGGTGCTGACGTAGTCGGCCATGGCCGCGAGGCTGCGGCCGAGACCGGGGCCCTCGACGACGCGCAGGACGAGCTGGTGGCGGAAGGGGACGCCGACCAGCACCCCACGCCCCGCGTCCTCCTCCTCGACCCGGTCCAGCACGTCGTCGAGCACGAGCGAGGTGCTGGCCACCAGGCCCGACTCCCCCAGGACGACCTCGAAGCCGGCGTCGGGGTCGTCGACCGGCTCGACGCGCTCGTGCTGCAACGGCATCTCGCGCGCCTTGTCGCGCAGGTTGGCCTCCGCCCGGTCGCGCCACGGCACGTGCGGCGCCCGGGCGACCAGCGCCTCGGCGCGGGGCGTGAGCGCCTCGTCGCCGAGGTCGAGGGTGACCACGGAGGTCAGGTCGTCGGTGAGCGCAGGCGCCTCGGGGTCCCAGCCGTCCGGGAGCGAGTCGGTGGGGACCAGCTGCAGCGCTGCGGCCTCGAGCAGCGTGTGGTCGGGCAGCTCGTCGAGGGAGGCCGGGCCCGGCATGAGCACGTCCTGGACGTGGCGGTCCACCAGCTGCGGCCAGTGGTCGGTCGGCTGCGTGGTGCACTCCGCGGCCAGGTCACGCAGGGGGAAGACCGCGCCGCCGTCGGTGACGAGCTCCTCGCCGACCGGGCGCACCTGGATGCCGGCACGGGCGAGTTCCGCCGCCACCAGCTGGTGCAGACGGCGTACCTGCAGCGGCGAGAGGGGGAGGTCGGCGTCACCCGGGGACCCGCCTCGACGTCCTGACATCCCCATGGTCGAGCCTCTCGTGCACCGTCAGCTACTGCTCGGGAACATGCTCGGCTTGGGGTTGTTGCAAACATGGACGGGCGTCACACCAGGCGTCGCCCGCTACCCGTCACCACCGCAAGCAGAAGGAGCCCGACCGTGCTCTTCGGCCGCAAGCAGACCGCCCTCATCGAGCCCGAGCAGACCCTCCCCGGCCGCAGCGAGCGCCCGTGGCACCTCTCCGAGAAGCACCTGGTGCTGGGCACGCCGCTCGTCACCGACACCGCCCCGGCCGGCCACGAGGTCGCGATCTTCGGTCTCGGCTGCTTCTGGGGCGCGGAGGAGATCTACTGGCAGCTCCCCGGCGTCTGGTCGACCTCGGTCGGGTACGCCGGTGGCACGACCCCCAACCCGTCGTACGAGGAGGTGTGCTCGGGTCGCACCAACCACACCGAGGCCGTGCGCGTCGTCTTCGACCCCAGCGTCGTGTCGTACGCCGACCTGGTGAAGCGCTTCTTCGAGGTGCACGACCCCACGCAGGGCATGCGACAGGGCAACGACGTGGGCACGCAGTACCGCTCCGCGATCTACTGGACGACCCCTGAGCAGGAGCAGGTCGCCCGCGAGCTGACGGAGGTCTACGGCGCCGAGCTGGCCCGGCGCGGACTGGGCGCGATCACCACCGAGATCCGGCCCGCCTCCGAGACGCCGTACTACTACGCCGAGGACATGCACCAGCAGTACCTGCACAAGAACCCCTACGGATACCGCTGCCACGCCAACACCGGGGTGCCGTTCCCCGCCTGAGCGGCAGGCTGCGCGCTCGGCTAACGGCCGCGCGGTAGAGGCCCAGCCCTCGGCGCGATCGCATCCGGCGTACGACTCGGATCGTCGAAGATGCAGCGCGACAGCGTCCGCTTCCCTACCCTTTCCTCAACTGACGGCATCTGAGTCCGGCAGAACTCTCGTGGGGGAAGAATGAAGCGCAACTTCGCGCGCGCTCTATCGTGCGCGCTTATCGTCCTGTCCATCGTCGTGGCGCCCTCTCACATCGCATCTGCACGCGAGGCCGACACCGCGCCGCCGGTGGTGAGCAACTTCGACTTCACACCCAAGACCATCGACGTCAGCACCGGCGAACAACAGATCACCGTCAGCGTCCGCCTCACCGACGCCACCGGAGCCGAGGCACCCTTCATCGTGGTCTCCAGCAACTCGACCACCCAGAGCGCCGGCTTCGGACGCATGACCCAGACCTCCGGCAACGCCACCGACGGCACCTACACCCGCACCGTCACCATCCCCACCACCGCCGCACCCGGCACCTGGGACGTCACGCTCTACCCCACCGAGGACACCCTCGGGAACAGCGACTCCACCTTCCGCGACCACCCCACCAAGCTCACCGTCACCAACGGTGCCGCCGACTCAGCGCCGCCGGTGGTGAGCAACTTCGACTTCACACCCAAGACCATCGACGTCAGCACCGGCGAACAACAGATCACCGTCAGCGTCCGCCTCACCGACGCCACCGGAGCCGAGGCACCCTT